>JAGLOH010000025.1 GCA_023139025.1 Candidatus Heimdallarchaeota archaeon
TGGCTTAGTGTCTTCTATACAAGATATACTGCTTTAAAATATTTCAACTTTCATTTTACTTTTTTATCACTAAAAATCTCCTAATTTCCTTCTTTTTTCAAACTAGGTGAAAAAGAACCTATAAATAACCCATATGGCTATACAATTGTTAGCAACATAAAAGTTGATTTTATGAGTAAAGAAGAAATTGTAGAACCAATTAAAAAGAAAAAATGGAGCTATTGGGGGATTGGGCTACTAATATTCACAGCATTCTTCATAGGACTAATGTTCCTTCTTGAGGCTGTGATTCAACCTAGAGAAAGCTTAACTGCAACCATCCTTGCTTATGTTTTAGGTATAGTGTCACTTGCAGTTTTTGCTATTTTAGTAAGAGATAAAGGAAGAGTTATGCTATCCGTTCCAATTTTACTAATAGTAGTATTTGGGACAGGATATCTCTTTAACTATGTTGTAGCAGCCCCAGTGTACAATCCATTTGCTCCTATTTCTGAAAGAACTGAACCAATTCTGGAAACTTTCGCAGTGTTAAATGAAACAATGCCCGAAATGTTTACAGGAGGATTTAGTTTAGAAAATGTTGAAAAATACAGTCAATTTGCCTTCGTTGGAGATTTGGCTTTAGCACTACCTTTGTTCTTTTTTGGAACACTAGGTTTAACGTGGGTAGTACAGATATTCACGACAGCTTTGAAAATTGCAACAATTTTTGAGTCAATATTCGCTGCGTTGTTTATCATTATTGGATTGATTTTAACACCACTCGTACATCTCATGTTAGCAGGTGTGGTTTCTGTAGGGATCGACGCGGTTCCAGGAGGAATACTCCTAGCCGATGGATTCGGAACACTTTTCGATCAAAATGCAACTTCTACTGAAATACAACAGGCTCTTGATAATTTGTATAATGCATCACTGTACTTTAATCAGACAGCTGAAACATTGAAAAGCTTACAAAGTGCAGGTTTAATAAAGATTGCAGGTATAATACCATTTCTGGGATCAATACTTACGAATGTTTATTGGGTTTCTTTAGCTCTTGCACAACTAACGCAAGGAATAGGTCCGTTTGCAGAAGGATTGTTTATGGTAATGGAAAGTATTGAAGGGTTTGGTGATGTATTTAATGGATCATTTTCCATAAAACAAGCTCCAGATGGTAGTGAATCTGTTTCAATTAATGAAATAAATGAAACAGCGTTTGATGAAGCAATAGATGGTATTAGAGCTGGTATTGATGTTATTGGTAACAGCACAGATTCTCTTGATGACGCACTTGAAAGCTTAGACAATGTTTCAATTGAAGATTTAGCAGGAAATATTTCAAAAATACCTTGGATGCCAGATGAAGCTTATGTAGCAATTGATGCTTATGCGGAACTTGCTTCAACATATCTACAAGATATTAAAGATATTATTGCTGGAATTTCAATACTCTTAAGTAAACCAGCAGGAAGTAGTGATGCTACACTTGTGCACTTTTTCCTAGGATGGGTAAACGTTCTGTTTGCTGGAACATCAATCGGAGAAATAACTGCATTTAATGGTACATATGAAAATTTTGACTATGCATATGGTAACTTTTCAATTGTAGATACAGAACTAAGTACTCCTGAAGTTCAAGATATCATAAATAGAGTTGGTGGAAACTTCACTATTGGAAAAGACTTTCTAAGTTTTGCATACGACTTCACCCAAGTTGGAATACCTTTTGCTAGTTTAGGTTTGAACCTGGCTACTGGATTTACAGATCTGGAAGGAATCATAGATATCTTTGAAACAACTGATTATCAGAATGTTACAAACTATCAGACAATTCTTGATGATACTTCGGCCATTAATGTAACCCTAACTGGCATTGAAGCTGATGCTATTGCAGTCAATGATTCTGCTACAGTAGTATATGATAAAGCTCAGATTCAAGGATATGGTTTCCTTAGTGATTTTGCAGGTGGATTTGCAGAAACAATGATACAGTTTGATATGATTAGCTCTATTGCAAGCACAAAATACATCGCAAATGCCATGTATTATATGGTATACTCACTGCAAGAATTGAGCAATACATATGGAAATATAACTGAAGGAGAAACAAACTTTACAAACCTAAACTTTGTTGCTGCTGAAAATAACTTCCTAGCTGCAAACGAGTCATTGAACTATGCTATATCAAATATGACTCAATCGATATTCTACATGAATCAGTCAGTTGATGCTGGTATGACTCAGCTGGAATCTCCAAGAGACACTCTTATTATAATTAGAGACTCGCTGATAGATGTAAACGTAGAACTAGCCACAATTTTTGCAATACTAGCGTTACCAGATCCAAGCACTCAAGCTGCGCAATTTGTAACAAGTGTAAATAACATCTTTACAATTCTTGACGATGTGAATACAGAACTCCAAACAATGAGTCTATCGTAGATAGCCTCTTTCCTATCTTTTTTTCATTATTTTCTTCAGACAAAAAGCTATTTTATACCATTGCCTAAAGAGAATAACTTTTTATTAAAAATTCGTCTATAAGATTAGAATTGTAAGTAGGGTAATACTATGAGTCCAAGTAATGTTTTTCTAGGATACGATCATGGCAAAGGCGATTTTCAAGAGTTAACAGATACAACTAAATATAAATCTATTATAGAAGGGGATTTAACTGACATATCCAGGCAGTTGTCTTCATTAGGTTTAGACGGTCTTCTAATTTTTCATCATGAAAAAGACGAATGGCATTTGGTTTTTGGTAGTCATCTAGGACTTGTTGCTCAAAGAACGGGTCGAAGAATAGCTGATACAATTAGTAGATCAGGATTCTTAATTTCATCAGGCGAGAGAACAGGCATAAAATGCCGTTTAGAACAAATCACTGAAGATAATATTGGTGATTTACATAAGACAGTACAAGAGAAGTACATAGATACAGATCTTGGAGGTTTTCAAGGAGACTCTAGACAAGATTCTTTCCCTAAGAAAGTGTTTGCACAAGATACACCACCTGCTAAAGGTGTTTTTGAAGAAACTCCAAAGATTCAAGATCAAAAACTACCACATCCCCAGGATGTTTATGAACCAAAACCTGTCGTTGATCCAACACATGAGCCAGCAATTGAACCAATAGCTGAACCAGAGCCAGAACCAGAACCACAAACTGTAGTTTTTTCAGAACCTGAACCTGTTGTTGAACCACCAGCTAAAACTTTTGTTGAACCTGTTGTTGAACCTGTTGCTGAACCAGAACCTCCTGAAGAGGTTGTTGATGAACCTAAGGCTGAAATCATAAAAGCGGTTGAGGGAACAGTAAAAGATGTCGTTGAAGACGTCGTCGAGGAAGTTGTTGAACAAGTTGCTGAAGCTGTGGCTGAGGGCGTTGCTGCAGAAATATCAGACGAACAAGTAGCTGGATTAGTGAAAGAAGCTATCGAAGAAAAAACCGATGAAATCGTAGACAAAGTAGTTGAAGAAGTTTCCGAGGAAGTACTAGAAGAAGTAACAGAAGAAATTGAAGAAGCTGTCGAAGAAGTACTTGATAAGGAAGAAACAATTGCTGAAGCTGTTGAGGAAATCGTCGAGGAAATCATCGAAGAAATTGTAGAGGAAGTCACTGAAGCTGTTGAAGACGTCGTCGAGGATGTCGTTGAAGATGTTGTTAAGGATGTTCTTGAAAAAGCAGAAGGTATAAGCGAAGAAAAAGCTGAACATATAGCTGAAGATGTAGTTGAAAAGGTTGTAACCGAAATTACTGAAGAAGCTGTCGAAGAAGCTGTCGAAGAAGAAGCAGACGAAATCGTTGAAGCCATTGAAGATGCCGTAGAAGCAAAAATAGAAGATGAATCAGAAGATTCTAACTAATTCTATTCTCTTTTTTTATTTTATTTTTTCATTTCAAAAGTCATTTATAGAGAAAGTAGACCTTTTTCTTAATGTCTAATCGAACGTTAACTATACTTGCAGGAGGCTATTCTAGAAGATATCAGAAAAAGGATGGTCAGTGGTTAGACAAAGCTTTGTTATGTATTAACAATAAACCTCTTCTAATATATCTTTTAGATCAAGGAAACGAAATATATGATGGTATCAATATCTCTGTAAATTCAAATTCTAGAAAGCGCGATTATAAGGAGATTGTAGAGAGTTATTTACCAAATATCAATATAGATTTCACTGTCGATTTAAGAAAAATCTCTTTAAATGGCGTTCTAAAAGGAATTTACTCTACTCTTAAGAAAAGAACAAAATCTTCAGTTCAATTCATTCCTTCAGATCGTCCATATCTCGACTTAAGAATTTTAAGAGGTTTAAGAGTTATGAAAAGGGGAGTAAGTTTGCTCAGGTATAATAATGGCATGATCGAGCCTTTACTTTCCCTATACGGAGCACAAGCATCTTTTCCAGAGAGCTTTTCTCAACTTCCATTGTCAAGAGCAGATGTTCCAATTAGATTTTCTAATGAAATTCAAGTTTATAGTATAAATGAAATACTTGATAGAAATAATTTATCTTCCAAAAGTTTCGCTAACATAAATATTCAACCTGATGTTGAAAATGAAAGAATAGAATATTCTAATTCGGCTGCAGTTAATATTCCCGATTCAGTACTAATTGAGAGAGAACAGCCAAATTTTACATTTGATGATACTAGATACAACAAGGAAGATGAAATTGTTGAGACTCTTATTGAAATTGAGAATTATTACTCAGCTTTTCTTTTATCCTTTTATTTCTGGAAACAAAAGAAAATTTTCATTGGAAAATACAAAGCGCTTGGAATTGAATCGTTGAAGAAAGAATATGAATTTTGGATTAAAAATGAAATGCCTTTTCTTGCTCTTCACTCCTTGGATGATCTTGTTAGATATTTTCCTGGAGAGAGAAAACCAAGTGTCAATGCTAAAATTAAGCATTTAAGAAAAAAAATGAAGATTGAACCAAGAAGAATAAAATAAATCTCCTAGGTCTATTCTTTAGATATTTTAATAGCGCATACTTTGAATTCAGGAATTTTTGCCAGAGGATCTAAGGCATCATTAGTTAGAAGGTTTGCAGCAGATTCTTTGTAATGGAAAGACATGAAGACTAAACCTTCTTGGATTCTATCCGTAACTCTAGCAACAGTTGTTAAACAACCTCTTCTTGATTCAATAGTAATCTTATCACCACTCTTAATACTGAGTTTTTTAGCATCTTTTACGTTAATCTCACTTCTTTCTATAGGTCTTCGTTCGTGTAATGCTTTGGATCTGCGGGACATTTCACCTGTATGGAAGTGATATAAAATACGACCAGTTGTCAGCATGTATGGATATTCTTCATCGGGTAATTCTGCAGGATCTATGTAAGAAATAGCATGGAATTTACCTTTTCCTCTAGTAAACTCTCCTTGATGGAGTATTTTAGTTCCTTCATGATCCTTATCTTTACAAGGCCATTGTAAACCAATTTCCTTGATTCTCTCATAACTTATCCCCCCATATATTGGGGATAGAGTTGCTACTTCATCCATGATGTCACTAGGACTATTATAATTTGCTTCAATTCCAAAACGATTTAACATTTCTTGTAGTATGTCCCAATCATCTCTTCTGTTACTTATTGGATTAATTGCTTTCCTAACTCGTTGAACTCTTCTCTCTGTATTTGTGAAAGTACCATCTTTTTCAGCAAAAGATACTCCTGGAAGAACGACATCTGCGTATTTTGCTGTTTCAGTGAGAAATAGGTCTTGAACTACAAGGAATTCAAGGTTTTCAAGAGCTTCTTTTACATGATTTAGATTTGGATCACTTAAAGCAGGATTTTCTCCCATAATGTAAATTCCACGGATGTCCCCACTATGAGCTGCATGCATTACCTCCACAACTGTTAAACCAACCTTGTCATCAAGATTAGAAACCCCCCAAGCTTTCTCAAATTTAGCTTTGTTTTCTGGATCAGTTACTCGTTGATAGCCAGGATAAACATTAGGTAATCCTCCAAGATCACAAGAACCTTGAACATTGTTTTGGCCTCTTAGGGGATTGACTCCAGTACCAGGACGTCCAATGTTTCCGGTTATCATGGCAAGATTAGCTAGAGATAAGACATTATCTGTTCCAGTGGTATGCTGAGTTATACCCATTGAGTAAACTATAGCAGCTGTTTTGGCATTTGCATATAACCTCGCAGCTTCTTTAACCTCTTCAACATCAACATTTGCGATTTTACAGAGTAATTCAAGTGATGTGTCCTTTAAGCCTTCTTTAAATTCTTCAAAACCTTCTGTTCTGCTTTTGATAAATTCTTCATCATGTAGATTCTCATCAAGAATAACTTTCATGAAAGCATTGATTAGAGCAACATCCGACCCTGGTTTCTGTTGTAGATAGATTTCTGAATAGTCAGCAAGTTCTATTCTTCTTGGATCTGCAACAATCAGCTTTGTGACTTCTCTTTTAACTGCTTGTTTAATTTTTATCCCTATAACTGGATGAGCTTCTGTTGTATTGCTACCTATTATGAATATTACTTCAGCATCGTTAGTTAAATCGCCAATACTATTAGTCATAGCACCTGAACCAAAAGCTTTGGCGAGTCCTGTTACAGTTGAAGCATGACATAACCTTGCACAATGATCTACATTGTTAGTTCCAACAGCTGCTCTTGCGAACTTCTGCATAAGATAATTCTCTTCGTTAGTGCATTTAGCAGAGGCTAGGAAAGCAAGAGCTCCAGGACCACTTTCATCTCGAATACTTTTTAGTTTCTTTTCAACTAAATCTAATGCTTCATCCCAAGATGCTTCTACAAATTTTCCTTCTTTCTTGATCAATGGTGTGTTTAGCCTTTCTGGATGATTAACAAAGTCCCAACCATATCTGCCTTTTACACAGAGAGCCACACCATTAACAACATTGTCATGATTTGAATCAACATAAGAAATTGTGTTAGTATTTGGATTTGCTAGAACATCAAAATTGCACCCAACACCACAATAGGAGCAAATTGTTATGGTTCTGGTTAAATCTTCACAATGTTCTACATCCCGTACATGATGATTAACAAGAGCTCCAGCTGGACAAACTACAACACAATTACCACAAGCTACACACCCTGCACTCTCAAAGCTCCCACCATCTGGTGTGGTGGGAAAACCATCAAATTTTCCTCTCTCAATAGATAATACGTTACAAACTTGTAGTTCACTAGTAACTCTAACACAATTACCACATTTGATGCAGTTTTCGTAGTTAAGTGAAAAGAATTCGTTCGATTCGTGCAAATCTACTTTCTTTTCCTCAATTTCTACAGGTTCATCCAGATATTTTTCTTCAAGAGCTTTAATTTTACAATATTGACCAGTTGCACAAGCTACACATTCTCCAGTGTGTAATTTTGCAAATTTAGTGATTAGCGCTTTTCTAGTTCTTAAAATTCTTTCAGTATCTGTTTTGATTATTGCATTTGGTTTAGCAAGTTCCTTGCAGGAAGCTACTGTTTTTGAAGCATCACCGATAGTTTCTTCCACAACACAAACCCTACATTTAGCTGCAGGTTCTAAAGCAGGATGATGGCATATTGTTGGAATTTCAATACCGTTCCTTTCAGCAATAGAAAGATATGATTCATTCGTGTGACATTCAATTTCCTTGCCATCAATTGTTATCTTAATAATTTCTCCATTTGCCATGATTTTCACATAATTAAATGATTATTTTGATAATGACTGTGTTACTAAAAATAATTTTTACAAAAATCTTTCGCTATCCTATTCACAACTAAAATTGTTTTTTTACACAAAACTTTAATCTAGCTAATATTTTTAGTATTTAATGTCCAATTGATTAATATATCATACTTATAGCATAAACAAAGGGGAAAGCATGTCAGAGACAACTCACAAGATTTACTTCCAGAATGCACAAAATTTGAGAGCTCTAGAAGATGAATCTGTTGACCTCATTCTCACAAGCCCAATGTATCCACTTGTTCAAATATGGGATCATGTTTTTTCTCAGCTTAATCCTGACATAGGTGTAGCATTAGAAAAAGAAGATGGAAATCTAGCTTTTGAGTTAATGCATCAAGAACTAGATAAAGTGTGGAATGAAGTTTTCAGAGTACTGAAGACTAATGGAATTGCATGTATTAATGTTGGAGATACAACTCGAAGTATTGGTAATGATTTCAAACTGTATGCATCTCATTCTAGAATTATTTCTCACTGTTGTAAAATAGGTTTTCAATGTCTTCCGCTCATTATTTGGGCTAAACTAACCAATGCCCCTAACAAATTCATGGGGTCAGGTATGTTACCCCCTGGAGGATATGTAACTCTAGAACACGAATATATTCTTGTTCTTCGTAAAGGCGGTAAAAGGGAATTCAAAACAGACATTGAGAAGAAAAAGCGAATTGAGAGCTCATATTTCTGGGAAGAAAGGAATAAATGGTTCTCTGATGTTTGGGATCTTAAAGGAGTCCATCAAGCGTTAAAACAGAACAATACAAGAGAAAGAAGTGCAGCTTTTCCTTTTGAGTTAGCTTATCGTCTAATAAGTATGTATTCCTTAAAACATGATATTGTGTTAGATCCTTTTCTAGGAACGGGAACCACCATGCTAGCTGCTATGGCTTTAGAAAGAAATAGTATTGGAGTTGAAATTGCTACTAATTTCAACGAAATAATCGATGGAAGAATAAAAGACATAGTAACTTATGCCAATGAATACAATCATAATCGATTAGAAGAACATAAGGAGTACATGATTGAACATGCTCAAAAACATGGAGAACTTAAATATAGAAACGAATTTTATGGCTTTCCTGTTAAAACAAAGCAAGAAATAAATTTCAAACTTGAAGAGCTCACAGCTGTAAAGAAAACCAACGACGCCACCTATCAAGTATTTTATGATGAATGATTTTCTATCTTACTCTAAATTTTTATAGCACATTAACTGCCTTTGCTTAACATAGAAAGAAGTGTGACTTTTGACTATAAATACAAAAGTAGCCATAATAGTTCCTGAAAAAGATCAAGCAGCTCAAACAATGTGGCACGTTTTAAATCAGCAATCATTCTTCAAAGAAACAGATGAAAGTTTTGATAGCAATCCTGTCTATTCACTTAAACAAAACCCCAATGACATAAAATTGATCCACACAAAGAGGGATGGAGTAGAATCAAGTCATCTGGATGAAGGAATGAACGCCGACTTATACATACTTGCTAGTAGACATAGAGCAGCTTCTGGAACACCAGCACTATTAATACATCCTACTGGAAATTGGTCAAAAATCACTTTAGCGGGTAGAGAATCTGAGCTTTCCTACACTTCAAGCTGGGCTTTGAACTATGGATTGAGGAAACTAAAAGAGAAACAAGAAGAATTCAAACTAGATGAATTTAAGGTAGACTTAGAAGTAACTCATCATGGTCCTACAAAATTAACAACCCCTCTTATTTTTATGGAACTCGGCAGTAGTGAAGAATATTGGGTACATGAAACAGGTGCCACGGCTGTAGCTGAAGCCATAATTGAAACAGCTCAAGGTTTCATAGAACGAGGAAATTTTGATAATCAAAGTTACATTGGAATTGGGGGAAACCACTATGCTTACCGCTTTCATAAATATCTGATGGAAAATCCAGATGTCTTTATTAGTCACATAGCAGCTAAACATTCTTTGGATGATTTGACAAAAGATGTTCTAAAACAAGCGTTTGAAAAAACAATTGAATCACCAGTGGGTGCATTGATAGATAAGAAAGGAGCAAGATCAGAACAAAGAAAGAACACAATTGAAATGCTGGAAGATTTAGGAAAAGAGCACGTAATCATTTAAATTTTTGAAAGCACTGACTGATTTCCGTTATATTGACCTTTTAAGCGTATTTTTTGGGTTTTTATAGAATTTTTTAGAAATATTACTGATATTATGCATAATGTTAGGGTAAAAGAGGTAAAGGATTCTCCTATTCGAGATAAAGTGGTAGTTATTACAGGAGCTTCTTCTGGAATAGGAAAAGCAGTATCACTTGCTTTGGCAGAACATAAACCAAAACTAGTGATTGTTGCAAGAAGAAAGAAAAAATTAATGCAGACAGCAAAGGGTCTGAGAAGACTAGGTCTGAAAGTATTACCAATAACAGCCGATGTTAGAAACAGTGACGATAGAAATAGAATTATAGATTTCTCAATAACAGCCTTTGGTTCGATTGATGTTTTCATTAATAATGCGGGATTAGGAAAAGTAAATCTGTTTCTAGAACAACCTGAGGAAGAAATTAATGAACTAATAGATACAAACATTGTTTCTTTAATCAAACTAACTCAAAAAGCTGCAAAAGTGATGAAAGAACAAGGACATGGGCACATTATCAATTTATCTTCTACCTTGGCAATGCTTCCAACATATCCATTCGCTGTTTACTCTGCCACCAAATCAGCTGTAAAAATATTTGATGATTGTATAAGAGAAGAAATGCTAGGACATGGAATATTGGTTTCAACTGTTTTACCAGGACCTTATAACACTGAATTTAACCAAGTAGCGAATATTGGAAAAGCATCGTTCAAAGGATATAAAGTTGCAAAATTGGCTCAAGAAATTGTTAAACTTATACTAAAGCCAAAAGAAAACCTCATACAACCAAAGATGTTTAGACTGTTAATTTGGATAACAAAACGTTCTAAGAAAATCAAAAAGAAAGTTGTTTCAGGTATTGCATCACAGATAATTGCGGGTAAACATGTAACAGATAGAGAACTTACATCAGAAAAAGAAGTTGTTAAGGCAGAATTACAGATTGTTACTTCATGACATAGATTGCTTTGGAAGATTCATTTTGTTCTTTCTATATTTTGTTGAGTTTAAATATTGACCTTGAGTACTACCTTTGACTAAGATGTTAATCTTTCGAATGTTGAAAAGTTTAAGATTGAAGAACAAAAAAGGTGGCCCTATCTTAGAGGAGATCTTGCTAATTGGCATAGCCATACTCATTTTTGCAATTATCTTCGGTATTATAATGAGTTTAATAGACTGGTCTCAAGTTTCTTTTGAAAACCTCTTTGGATGATTTATATATCACTTTTTTTTGGGTTTTTAAACAATTGTCAATATTATTTATTTGAGGCTAGCAAGACCACGTTAACATAATTCTCATAAAGGCACTTTTTGCTAGCTTCCTCCATCTCAACCTATATTCTGTTTTGAGAAGTTGACAGTCTAAAAACAATGTAGAGGTTGAGTTAAGTATGATTTATAAAAAAGGCTTAAAAGTATAAAAAAAGGGAGTAATTTTATCTCCCCATTAAAGCGTTTAGAACAGCCATAACAGTATGTAATCTGTTTTCAGCTTCATCAAAAACTACACTATTTTTACTTTCAAAGACTTCTTCTGTTGCTTCTTTGTGTTTGTAAGGTAAACAATGCATAAAGAGATAATCAGATTTAGCGTTAGCACAAAGTTCCTCGGTGACAACATAGTTCTCAAAAGCTTTGAGCTTAGCTGCTGCTTCCTTTTCTTCTCCCATAGAGATGAATGTATCAGTTACAACAACATCTGCATTTGTTACTGCTGCAATAGCATCATTGGTTATTGATATTTCGGCACCAGTTTCCTCTGCATAATGTTCAGCATTTCCCACAATGTCACTAGGTGGTTCGTAACCTTTTGGTGTAGCTACTGACATGTCTAAACCCATCTTTGCACATCCAATTAATAATGAATTGCAAACATTATTTCCGTCTCCAACCCATGCAAGTTTTAAACCAGCTAACTTGCCTTTATGCTCTTCAATAGTTAGAAGATCAGCAAGAATCTGGAGAGGATGGTATTTATCTGAGAGTGCATTGATAACTGGAACAGTAGAATGTTTAGCTAACTCTGCAACATCTTCATGTGCATAAACTCGCGCAAGTATACCGTCAACCATTCTTGCAAGAACACGGGATGTGTCCTTAATAGATTCACCGGAACCTAGTTGGATATCTGCTGAACTCAGGAAAATTGCATGGCCTCCTAGGTTATACATTGCGACCTCTGTTGAAACTCTAGTACGAGTTGAACGTTTTTGGAAAATCATACCCAAAGTTAAACCAGAAAGTGGTTTGGTTCTTTTAGAAGCCTTAAAATCAGCTTTCAAACGTTTAGATTCATCAAGAAGAAAACGGATTTCCTCTGCAGTGAAATCCTCTAATGATAGAAGTGATCTACCTTTCAAATCCATTTTGCTCATTTGGTCTAAAGTGGAAAGAAGATTTAAAAAATGTTCGATACGACTTGCTAGACTTTATCTCTGTCTTCAATAGGTGCTCACATAACTACGATTCTGATTCATTCTTAATTTAGAAAGCATTTGGAAATTCAATAATTATTACAATCTCTCTTGTAAATTCTTGTCTATACGTAGAATTTTTATGTTACTTTGAATACAGTGAAATTGAGAAAAATGGTTAATTATAAACGGTTTTTAATTTCTACACTCACCGGAGCTGTATTAGGAGTAGCATGTATTATTGGTGTAGGACAGCGTATTCCAGGAACCTATGCAGATAACATCGTTTATCTAATGGGTGTATGGGCTATGAGGGTATTACTAGGAATGATTATAGGTTTAGCTGAAGGTATAGTTTTCATTAAAGGAGAACAATGGCAGAAGTGGGTAAATGCTGGAATTAGAGGAACACTATTTGGACTTGTTTTTTCTGTAACATTACTCTTGATAGATCCCTTCTTCAGTTTCGCAACTTTTGGAGCTGGAATAGCTTATGGTCCTATTACTGATTTAATTTCAACTGGACTTGGAAAGAAAAAAGAATAATAAGAATCACGTTGACGTTCCTTTCCACCAGTTTTTCTTTTTAAGAAATTTCGCAAAATATACTAGACCAACCATAATTGGTATCTCCCAAAATAGGCCCATTGTAGTACCTAGAGCTGCTAAAGAACCAACTCCATAAATAGCAATAGCGGTTGCAATAGCTATCTCAAAGTGACTTGATGATCCGATAATTACAGTGATAACAGCTTCTCGATAGGCTAATTTTGTGAACCGAGTAATAAGTAGATTATAGCCAACTACTATAATGAAACCTAACAACAATGGTACTGATACTAACAATAGCAAATTGAAATCAGTTATCATTACATTTCCATTTAGTGAAAATAAAACAACTAAAGTTGTAAGCAAAGCAATAATTGATATTTTACTAACAATTGGAACAAATTTGTTCTTGAACCATTCTTCTCCTTTAGCTCTTATGATTAGTAATCTACTAATGATACCTAAGATCAAGGGAATTCCAATGAAAAATGATACGGATATAATGAGTGATATGACATCAATTGAAATATTTGAAATTCCAGATAGTAAAGCAACCATAGGGGCATATCCAATAATTATTGTTATTGTATTAAGGCTGGTAGTAATCACATTTTGTTCTTGGTTTCCTTCTGCCATATAACCCCAAACAAGAACCATAGCTGTACAAGGACTAGAAGCTAAGAGAATTATCGCAAATATTAGTTGCTCTTTTCCAGGAAGGAATAATCTAGCAAGTCCCCAGCCAAGAAAAGGTGCAATTATCCAATTAGATATTAAAGTAAGTATAATTGGTTTAGGATTTTTTGCTAATTTC
>JAGLOH010000250.1 GCA_023139025.1 Candidatus Heimdallarchaeota archaeon
CTGAAGTTGTATCAACATATTCAAAGATATCAAAGTATCCTTCATTAGCTATATTCCAGTCATCATAAATACCATCGATTGAGATACCTGGATTGTATTCAGCAACCAAAGATAGATTGGTAGCTGGATTTTGTGCTACTATGTTAATAGCACCTGTACTTAGGATACTTAACCCAAAAATTGTAATAACTACTATTGTTAGTGTTCTATAAACCTTCATTTTGAACCCCCGTTCAAATGTTCTTATCATATCTATCCCTTTTTTTATATATATACGATATGTTTGAGGATAACAGAATTCTGGGAGTTCGAGAAAAATAGAGTTGTTTTCTAGAGATTTTTGTCATTGTCTAAAGCTTATTTCGGTTTTTATATTGAAATCTATTGCTGAAAGATAATATCATGTAGTAAGATTAAAATGAAAATCTTAGCAACAGCAGATAGCCATTTTGGATATGAATTTGGGAGAACTACACAAGCTAAGAATCAAACTACTCAAAGAATGTTCGATGTTTTTCAAGAAGTAATGCATCAAGCTAAATTCGAAGGTGTTGATTTAGTACTCCATGGTGGTGATATGTTCAATCGATCTCAGCCAAAGGGAAAAATTGTCTCAGAAGCATACAACATTATCAGAATTGTAGCAGAGGATGGAATCCCATTCATCGGTATACCTGGAAATCATGATAAATCAAAACTCCCTGAATCACTTCTAAATTTCATAAACAAAGATATACATTTGCTTAGTAAATTCTCTGCAATTGAAGTAGAAGATTTAGTAATACTTGGATTTCCATTTATTGGTAAGAATCCAAGAGTAATTCTATCAAGAGCTAAAAGATTAGCTGAAAAATATCCAGAAAAATCCTTTATTGTTCTATGTCATCAACTTTTTGATGGTGCTAGGTTTGGACCACATCACCATATATTCACTAACAGATTTGATACACTTGTAACTACGGATTTTCCTCAAAATATTAAATTGATTTTATCGGGTCATATTCATAGAGCTCAAATTTTACAAGGTGGAAGAGTTTTCTATACAGGTTCCTTAGAGAGAACTAGTTTCATGGAAATTGTTGAACCGAAAGGATATCTCTTAATTGACATAGAAGATGATTTTCATAAAGTTCAATTTTATGAAACAAAAAGCATACCGATGGAAGTTCTTGAGATTGATATTAAAAACACAGTAATACTGTCATCAGTAATTGAAGAAGAAGATGTTAAAATTAACTCAAGAACTCTTATTAGGTTTATAAATCGAGATCTTTCTGATAGTGAGATTAAATTTCTTTGGGCAAGATATCCAGCTAAAGAATATCCCCTACTTAGATTTTCACCAAGAAATCCGAATACTGTTCTAAGAAAATTGTATTAAAAATAAAAAGGATAATGTTAGTTTTTTAATTTTCTTCTAATGAAAATAGGAATTACTAAAGCAACTAATAGTATCCAAACAGTTGAAAAACTTGTTTTAACGTATACGGCTGGATTTTTGAGAGGATATGGATCAACTGTGTTGAATGGACCATCTAGAGGATATTCAGTCCTCCTACCCAGATCATCCCAATAATTTCCTTCAAGTGTTGTTTTATCATACCAAGTTGTGTTAAATCCTTCGTCAAAAGCTTGACTCTTCCCATTTTTGTTGTTTTTTATGAAATCATTATGATAAATAATGTGATTGTAAGCATGATATTCCTGTGTTTCAAAAATTATAGTTAAATTGAGCAATATTGCATATAGTGTATTCCTCTCGAAAATATTGTAATTATATGTTACAAAATATCCTATAGCTTTGATTCCATACAGATTCTCGCTTATTTCGTTATATGTGATGTTTATGTAAGTTGAAGCCTTATATATCTCAAATCCATACAAAGAGTTTTTAGTACAGGTGTTGTTACTAAAGATGGAATAATAACAGTTAATTCCAATACCTATTTTATTATTTGCACAGTAATTGTTTGAAATCTCACTAAAGTCAGCATTAATGATCATTCCAAAATCATTGTTACTACAGATATTGTTTGAAATTGTAAGGTTTGAACCAAGTAGATACATACCTCCAGCATTAAAATTGATTTGATTCTCTTTAATTACGCTCCCTGAAGCTATAAGCTCAATTGCTCGGTGTTGATTGAATTCACAAGTATTTTTCTCTATCAGAACAGCAGAATTATTTCCAAGAATTCCAATAGCTATATAAATACCATAAGTGTTATTTGAAACTACATTTGCTGATATTTTTGCTACGAATTTATCATCAAGTAAAGGTTCCTCCCCTGTCATATTTTCAGGAGCAGGAACTCTCGGATAATAATCTAGAAGAGATATTCCTGTAGAGTTGTTATTTTTGACTATGTTATTGACTATTTGCGCTGTACCTTGAACAATACTGATTACAGAAATTCCAATTGTTTTAGCATCAATCTGACAATTCCTAATTATGAAACTTTTTGAAGTTGAATTTATTGAAATTCCTACTCTTGAAGATGTATTAATATCCAAATTTTCAATTAAATATGGCTCACCGGGGGTTCCTATTCCTAGAAACCCGTAATCTGTGAAATTATCATCTGAACTAATCAGAATAGGTCCACTCGAAACTAAAGAATCAAAGTTGAATGTTCCAGTCTGATGGATTTGTTTAGCTTTTAGTCCATTTTGATTTGAAGAAACAGTATAAGCAATAAAAATTGAGTTAAGAAAAATAAGCAAAATTAAAAAAATTAGTTTGATTCTTGTAGATGTATTCCTCATATCAAATAACTAAATATGCTGTGAGTAAATAAATCTTTTTAATTTAAAAGTGAAATTTATTTTTCTCCAACATTTTTTTATAGTTTGTTTCTTATATATTCTTGTGAGTTCAGATTTGTTTCTCATCATAAATCCTAATTCTAAATCTGGTAAGACAGGTAAAAAACTAAACAAACTTCTTCCTCAAATCAAGGAGCATTTTGGTGATATCAATTATGAAGTAACAACAAAACCAAGAGATGAGGTTTCAATTACAAAAAAAGCAGTTGAGAAAGGATACAAAACTATTCTGTCAATGGGAGGAGATGGAACAGCTTCAAACATTGGTGACGTGTTAATAGATTATCCAGATGTAAAACTGGGAATGTTATTAGCAGGATCGATGAATGATTGGGCAAGAACACATTCCTTTCCTTTGAACCTTAAGGAAAACATGGAAGTTATAACTGAAGGTTATCATGAATCCTTTCCTGCTTTGAAATGTGTTGGGGACAGAACTCGTTATGCATTTGATCATGTTGATGGTGGTTTTGTAGCAGAAGCTGGAGCAGCAGCTCAACATGAAGCAAAGTGGATAAAGAATGGTTTCTTAAAATATACTTACTTAGCTCTAAAATATGTCATTAAGTTCAAGAATGTTCAAGTTGACATTCAGATTGATGATGGAGAGATATTTCGTGTAGATGATCTTTCTGCAAGTGTGTTTGGTTTTAGTGATGAAATAGCAGGATTCAAGATTCTTCCAGGAAATTCATTTTTCTCAAGGAAGAACAAGGATATTGGATTTGTTTTTGCTCGGGGATTAAAGGGAATAAGTAGATTGCAATTGTTACTCAAAACATCTTCAGGAAAACATGTAGATATGAAGGGTGTTTGGCTAGCTCGAGGAAAGAAAATCACAATAGAGTCTGAGAGAACTTTAGCATGGGAAGCAGAAGGGGAATTGTTCAACGAAACGGAAAAGAAAGTTTCTATTGAATACA
>JAGLOH010000251.1 GCA_023139025.1 Candidatus Heimdallarchaeota archaeon
ATACCTCCAGAAATAGATTTTGAATTTTGTAAGGGCTGCGGAATCTGTGCAAAGCATTGTCCTGCCGATGCAATTGAGTTGAAGAGATTAACAAGGTGATGATGAATGTTAAAAAAAGTTAGAGGTATGACTGGTGATGAGGCGGTAGCTCATGCAGTAAAATTAGTTAATCCTGATGTATTAGCTGCATATCCAATTACTCCTCAGACAATTATCGTGGAAAGGTACAGTGATTTTGTTAATAATGGTGAGGTAGATACAAGTTTCATATCAGTTGAATCAGAACATAGTGCGATGTCAGCATGTGTAGGTGCTTCATTAACAGGTGCTAGAGTTTTTACTGCAACTGCCTCAGCGGGTCTTGCTCTGATGTATGAAATATTGTATGTTGCATCAGGACTGAGATGCCCGATAGTTCTAGCAGTAGCGAATAGAGCTTTTTCAGCACCAATCAATATTCATGGAGAATGTACAGATCAACTCGTTTGTAGAGATGCATCATGGGTTTCTCTGTTTGGTGAATCAGCTCAAGAAGCATATGATGAAACGATACTTTCATTCAAAATAGCAGAACATCCTGATGTCATGTTACCTGCTATGTTTGGTATTGAAGGTTTCATTGTTACACACGCATTAGAAAGAGTTGAAACCCTAAGTAAACAACAAGTTGAAGACTTTATTCCAGCTTCAAGAATAGTAAGAGATAGATTTAGTCCTGATGAAAATAAAACCTTTGGATCATTAGTTTTACAGGATTATTATATGGAAATAAAAAGGCAACAAGAAGAAGCAATGCAAAATGCATACAAAGTAACGAAGGATGCTATGCAAGAGTTTAGTGAAATGTCAGGAAGAAAAATGGAAATAATAGAAAAATATCATCTAGAAGATGCAGAATATGCTTTTGTATCTTATGGAGCTACAGCAGGAAATGCTAAAGCTGTCGTTGATCGCTTAAGGGCAAAAGGAGAGAAAGTAGGAGCTCTTAAAATTAGGCTATTCAGACCATTTCCATCATTGGATATATTTCAAGCGCTAAGTGGAATAAAAGCTGCAATTATCTTAGATAGATCAGTAACATTTGGTTCACCTGGAACCATAGTTCAAACTGATATTGCATCAGCTTTGTATGGAAAAGAAAATGTTCCATCGCTCCACGGATACATAAATGGGCTAGGGGGAAGGGTTTTGACTCTACCAGAAATCGAAGAAGTTTACGAAATGTCAAAAGAGTACAATAATATTGGAATGACTTCAACAACTGACTGGGTAGGATATAGGAAGTGAAGAAAAGATGGCGATAGTATTACCAAAAGTATCTGTAAAAGATTTACAAGAATGGTCGAAACTTGGTGAAGTATTCACATCTGGACACAGATTATGCGCAGGATGTGGAGCAGGGTCAATGGCAAGACAAGTAACCTTAGCAGCTAAGGCTTTGGGGGATCCATACATGTTTGTAAATGCAACAGGATGTTTAGAAGTAGCTTCCACAGTTTATCCATACACAGCGTGGGATGCACCATGGTTACATAATGCATTCGAAAATGCTGCAGCAACAGCCTCTGGAGCAATAGAAGCTATGAAATCAATGCAAAGAAAAGGATTAATGAAAGCGCGCAATGTTAACATGATTGTATTCGGAGGCGATGGTGGGACTTATGATATTGGGCTCCAGAGCCTTTCTGGGGCGATAGAACGGGGTCATGACTTCTTCTACGTATGCTACAATAATGGCGCTTATATGAATACAGGCATTCAACGTTCTAGTGGTACTCCTCAAGGAGCTGCAACTACAACAAGTCCACCTGGATCTGTTATCCCTGGTAAGATAGTGTGGCAAAAACCTCTCGCTGAAATCATGGCTTCACATGATATACCAACTTTTACTGCAAGCCCTGCTTATCCAAGAGATCTTATGGCTAAAGTACAAGCAGGTCTGAAACATGATGGTCCTGCTTTTATGTTGGTGGATTCACCATGTAATCTTGGGCAAAGGTATGCTCCAGATATTTCAATGGAAATTGCAAAATTAGCTGTGAAAACCTGTTTCTTTCCGTTGTTTTACACTTATAAAGAAGAGTGGGTTTTAACCGGAATTTCTTCTAGATTAGCTAAAAATCCAGATAAAAAGCTACCAATTGAAGATTTCTTAAAACCTCAAGGAAGATTCCGACATTTATTCAAACCAGAATGGAAGAAGAAATTGATTGAAATTCAAGATACCATCGATGATAAATGGGAAAGGCTTGTTACAAAAGCTACTTGTGTTTAGAATTTCTCTTTTCTTTTCTCTTTTCCTTTTTCTTAAATCTATTTTTCTTTATTTCTTCTAGTTGAATTTTTAGGTAGTCAAAAAGATCTTTGTAATTCGTTTTTCTGTAAAAAGCTGTGTGTAGAGGGATATCAAAAGTGACAACCATGGTTAGCATCATAAGGATGGTATAGAAAATGTGTAACCATTTGACTTTAACGATAATCCATATACTAAGTAAAGAAATCCATCCCGTGAATACTACAAAAAGCCCTAACCCTACCCATTTTTTGTCAAAATCCTGAGCTCGTGAAGCTAAAGCAAGTATAACGAAAGGAATAAAGAATGAATCATAATACTTGTAGTTACCTCGAGAGAGAAAAACGTGAACACCTATGATAAACATCGCTTGAAAAGAGATGAATGAACTCTCTTTCTTTTGAAAATGGTTTGCTTTGAGTAGAACTGTAAAATAGCTGAGAATAAGGAATAAAAGCAAGGGAACATAAACCAAATTAAGATAATAGTAGAATTTTGCTAATCCTTCCATCCCCCAAAATAATAGCGCATGAAACGGAGTGGTTGACCATGTAAAATAAATCTGCTCTATGGTGAATTTTGTATTGATCGATCCTCCAGGCCATGCTTGTAACCAAACATACTTGAAAGGAGTGATTAATATCCAGGGAACTGAAAGAAGGAAAAAGAAGATTATTAAATTAATTAGATATTTAAGCGAAGTTCTTCTGTCCAGTCTGAAGAGATAGAGAAACCAGAGAGGGATTAAAAATAGCGAGTTAAGTTTGGTGAGAACCGATAATGCGATAAAGAAAGCTGAAAGCTTGAATTTAGATTTTTGTAAATAATAAAATGAGATGACAACGAAGGTAGTGAACATATAGGAATTGAGAAAAACAAAATCATTGTAGAATAAAACCAAAGGCATGAAAATGAAAATAACAGCTGCAAAGAGGGAGTAAAACTGATTTAGTTTGTTTCTTTTACCATTTTGTGGTTTCTTTAATAATATAAGATAGATGAAAACTGTAGTGATAGAATCAAAAATCAGAGGAGTAAAAGTAACGGACATCCAGGCTCTGTCTAAACGAGGTAATCCAGGATAGAAGATATCAATGAAATAGGAAATAATTACTAAGAAGAAAACAAAATAAGGGCCATAGACATAACCTGTAAGTGGATATTCTCTGTCGAACGCATAAGGATTCCAAGATTCATATTTGAATGCATAAAGATAATGCTGATAATAAACTTCAGGATCATTATATACTTCCCATTGATAGCCTTCAAGAGAAAAATAAGTACTAGTGTCATAGTGAGACGAAAACCAAGTACGAAGAGCTATTCGGACAAATACAGAAGCGAGAAAAAGAACAAGACATATGCCAATCTGGATACGAAGATCGTAATTGTTGGTTTTTGGACGAGTAGTAGCTTTTTCAAGCAATCTTAGCTC
>JAGLOH010000252.1 GCA_023139025.1 Candidatus Heimdallarchaeota archaeon
CATAATTAGCAAGAGTTACATAGAAAGCATCCTCTTCTGGAACTATAAAAGGAAAGAGTTGCTCATACTTCTTATATTCCAAATCCTTACCTTTCAGTTTCTGCAGAACCGTATAATCATCTAGAAGTTCTTTCGCTTTACTTTCAGCTAGAATTAATTTTTCTCCATTATACTCTACTTGAACATAATCGACCTCTGGATGCACTGTCAAACATGCATTTGATATTAGAGTCCATGGTGTTGTTGTCCAGGCTAAATAGTACGTATCTTCAAAATCAAGTGATTTAAATTTCACATGAACTGAGGGGTCTGTTGTTTCCATCATTCCTTGTCCTACTTCGTGAGAAGACAATGGTGTTCCACACCTAGGACAATAAGGAACTACTTTATACCCTAAATATAGCAATCCTTTTTTGTGAATCTCCTTCAATGACCACCAAACGCTTTCAACATAGTTTTCATCCATAGTTGAATATCTGTTCTCAAAATCAAGCCAGAAACCTATTCGTTTGGACATATCTTGCCATTCTTTAACATATTTGAAAACAGATTTTCTGCACTCTGAGTTGAAGTTTACCATTCCAAATTCTTCAATTTGACTCTTATCTGAAAATCCAAGGGTTTTTTCTACTTCTAATTCGACTGGGAGTCCATGACAATCCCATCCTGCAACCCAAGGTACAACATCAAATCCATGCATTGATTTATGTCGAAGAAATACATCTTTGATAGCTCTAGTTAAAGCATGACCTATGTGAGGAAGACCATTTGCTGTAGGGGGGCCTTCTAGCCATCTGAATAGGGGTCCTCCTTTTCTCATTTCTCGTAGTTTGTCAAAAACCTCATTTTTCTCCCAGAAGTCTAAAACTTTCTCTTCTTCTTCAGAGAATGAAGGCAAGGCTTTAACTGATTCAAATATCTGTTTCTCATTAACCACTGTAATCTGCTCCAAAATGTTTTTTAGGAAATCTATAAGGCACGCTATAAAGGTATTTAAAAAAGAATTTCTTTTTAGCGAATTTCGCGATCCATCCTAATTCCTCTGTGCCTATTCTATCTCCTCATTTCACATTTTAAAACTTTCTGTCAATTACTTGTTGTAAAAGTCTGAAAAACAAAAAAAGGAAGAAAAGAGAAAATTACCTTTTGAAGCGCTTTCTTTTGAATAAAATGCTAATACCCATGATAACTGGGAAGATTGCAAAGAGCATTTCTATACTGAATTCTCCAACAATCACATTATTGAATAGAATGTCTTCAGTTATGCTTGTAGTTGATAAACCATTCCAATCAGTTGCGTTAACAATAAAATCATAATATCCATTTTCGTAGAGTGTAGTATCAAGTTCTATTCGTAGAAAGTTAGCATTTATTGTCCATTCTTGATTCCAAGAGCTATTCTCCATTCTTACTCTGATTTCTTTAATTCCAGCAAAATCTTCAGCAGAAATGTCTATGTTATTCAAGCCAGACAATATAGTGCTTGGGAAATATATAGTAACAGAAGGAGCCTTGTCATCGTAGTTTGGATCATAGATATTGATTCCTTGAAAACTTCCAATCCATGGTTCATCAGTTGTTGGAATGTAATCCATTCTACGAACGAATAAAGTAGAAAGTCCATCGGCTTCAGTTTCTATTTTAAGTACTTGATTTGTCCTATTGTATACATAAAGACCTGAGTTTGCCAGAATGTATGTTTCATTTCTAGAATCAAGATAGAAGATGTCATTTATAGAAGGAAATGTGATTTGATCTGCTTTATCCCAGCCAATGATATTTTCAGAAACTGGATCGAATATTCTTATATTTGGATAAGGTTCCATACCTAACCAGAGTTTTCCATCAACCCACTCGAGAGTTTGAATTTCCCAATTCTCAACATCTCCAAATCGCTTAATTTCTGAAAGACTGGTTAAGTTATAAAGTATTAATCCTGTATTTGTTGCTACATAAAGAACGTCTCTATCTGGGTCTTGTAGGATTGAATTTACTTCTAACTGTGTTATTTCTTCAGTGAAGTTTTCAACTTGATATGTACCTAGTTCCCAATTATAGATTATCATAGAACCATTTCCACCTACACCTGCGTTTTGAGCTGCAATCGAATAATAAATCAAACTCTCATTGTATGATGATGATATATCTGAAACATATCTATATTCACTCAATGGAAGAATGAGTTCAATATTTGTTGTAGTGCTAGTATCAATATCATACATGTATCTATGATGGAACATTAGTCGTGCATTTACAAGTAGTTCTCCTGCAGTATCCCCTCCAGCACCACCAATTCCAGAAATAAGATGTTCTACCGAAAGAGGATTTAATCGATTTGGATCTGTTGGATCAATTCTGTCCAAACCTAACAGCGTAGAAATGTAAGCATATCCATCAACCGGATCATAGTTGACATCTGTTGCCATATTGTGTGCTAAACCTAATATCTGAGTTTGTTCAGTAATGGCTGTACTGGGTGCAGTATAATCTATTTTTTGTATTCTTTGAACTGTTCCAATAATAAGTTCTCTTGTATTTGAATCTAGTCGTATAGATGCAAGCATACTTTCGATAGGGTAAGGAGCGCCTGTTACAGTGGTTAGCGGATATCCAGGTCCAGAACCATAATAGGATTTAGCTACAGCATCCATACTTGTTGTATTGAAAACTAATAAACCAGATTCAGCGTTTGTTGAATATGGAGATACAAGAAAACCTAATTTCTCTTCAGTATCACACACTAGATCGAGAAATGATCTTGAATAATATGGGGTTTGAGTATAGGTGTAAGTTTTAATTGTATCATTATCTGCAAAAATTACGCTTAAACCATCACAGATACTGGTACTTTCATTAAATGTTGCAACAAAGATTTTCCCTAAGATAGGATAATATTTAACGAGTCTGGAATAATCATTAGGAAGTCCATCACTTGTAGTATACCATCTTGTAGAATTTTCCGAAATATCAATTTTATAGACTCCTACTGATGTACCAATGAAAGCAAATGATTCAGAAGAATTAACATCGACTGTAAGCATTTTTACACTTGGATCAGGAGGATTATAACCGCTAATATCTACTTGTCTATCATTAATTGGATCATAAACAATCAATCCATGAGACTGTGTTACAATCCAAGCGTAGTGAGTAAATGGGTCTACATCTATAAAATCACCTAATTCAAAATTTGTTGCAACTCCTGTTAGAATTGGAGTAGCTGAAAGTGGTGTAATGGAATAGTTTACAACATCTACTCCTTGTACTGAACCTATGTACAACAATTTAAGGTCCTTATCAATTTCTATGTTTTGAATTTGAACGTCAGTTAAACCTATCTCATCTGTATAGATGGTCTGATTAGTCAAATCATCTAATTGTATTAGTGCCAATCCTTCTGGAGCATTTGTAAAAATCAAATTATCTTCTTCTGATATAGCCAATGCAACGTGACCAGGAGGACCAAATATGTGGTCAAATTCTGGTGTATCAACATTGAATGTGACAGCATTATCTTTACTGGATTCAAAGATAGCTAAATTTAAGTTTGATGAGTTAATGACTAAAATCGAAGAAAGCATTAAGAATAATGTAACTAAAGTTAACTTCTTTTTCATACTGTGTCATATTTTTCTAAAAATATAAATTGACTCTTTAAGGCTGGATAATAATTCTCACTTTTCTGATAATAGACCTTTATCTATTAGGAATTGCTTATAAT
>JAGLOH010000253.1 GCA_023139025.1 Candidatus Heimdallarchaeota archaeon
CAACTCTTCTTCTTCCTTCATGTGGAGAGGCTTATATTGACGGTATTTCAATTAAAGAGGATAAGAAAATCAGGCAAATTGTAGGAGCTGTTTTTGGAGAAACAGGGGGACGAAGTTTATATTATAGATTATCAGTTTTAGACAATTTGATGTTCTATAGTACTTTAAGCGGTTTAAGTAAACCTGTGGCAAAAAAAAGAATTCACTCTCTCTTGAATTATTTTGATCTGGAGGAGAAAAAGAATGCTCTAGTTATGAAACTTTCTACAGGTATGAAGGCCAAAGTTCTTCTCATTAGATCCTTAGTTCCCTTTCCAAAAGTCTTGCTGTTAGACGAACCAACTCTAGGATTTGATGCTGAAAGTTCAGAAAAAGCTAAAGATTTACTAAATGAATTTAATAGAGAATTTGGAACCACAATCCTCCTGACTAGTCACAATTTTCCAGAAATAGATGAACTAACTTCTAGATTGATTCTAATTGATTCAGGAAAAATCGTTCAAGACTGTGCTCCTGGGGTCTTCAAGCAGAAAGTTATTCAAGAATATATTCATCTAATCTTCTCATTACCTCCACTTCCATCCGATGGTTTCAAAATGTCTCGATTACCTACAGAAATTTTCAAAAAACTTGTTAGAGATTCTGCTGGAGCGAAGGTTACTTCGCTCAAGGAAAAAGATGGCTTAAATTTCATTTATGAAGTAACAATACAGCCAATTGAGTATCCGCTTAATGAAACGATTTCTAGAATCACTGTACTTATCTTACGAGCCAGTGGAGAAATCTATAAAATAGCACCGTATATGCCAAGTCTCAAAGAATCGTTCTTAGCATTTCTAGCTATGAACAAAGCAAATTCTGCTCCTGAGCTAGATGCAAAAGAAGAGATTTTCAATTTCCCAATGCAAGAGGAGGATGTTTAGAAATTACTTATCCTCTTGTTGATGTACTTAATTCATTTAATTATGCATCTAAGAAAAGCAACCCCTTTTCAAGAATTAGTATCATCTTCAAATCAAAAATAAAAATGGCATTGAGTTACAAAAGTAGTTATCTAATGACATTTTTCCTTAATCTTATTACAATCGTTATGTACTTCTTCTTTGGTAAAATGAACCCAGACATGACTGTGTTTGGGATTCCTTCAACTTATTTAGAATTTTGTTTTCTAGGTCTAAGTTTGCAGATGATCATAGGGACATCTTTAGCAACAGTTTGTGGAAGTATTCACAATGAAATAGTTTCAGGAACTTGGTCTTATTTACTGTTTCAATTCAATTTCATTGAGTATTCAATAGGTAGTACTTTGGCTGGTGTTGTTCTTTCTTCACTTTCTGTTTTTGCAGCTTTATTCTTAGCTTATTTATTCATGGGAAGTTTTTATGTTATTTCGATTCAAGAAGTTATGTTAGTCATCGTTCTATTTGTGTTAATTTTGATAGCTCATATGTCAATTTCCATGATTTTTGCTTCATTCACAATATACTATCAAAAAAATAGTGGCTTAGTTCCCCTTCTTTATCAACTTACAAAAACATTCTCAGGTATTGTTTTTCCACTTTCATTACTTAAGGGGTTTCCAATGATAATATCTAGAACTCTTCCTTTGACGTATGGACTTGAAGCTTTACATTCAGTAATATTAACGGATCAAACTAATTGGCAGCTAATTCTGACAAATAGCATGATATTATTAATTTCTTCAATAGTTATTGGAGTTTTTGCTATTTTCTTAGCATCTAAAAGCATCGCTCATTCAAAAAAACACAATAAGGTAGATTGGTATTAATGTCAACAGATGAAGTCATCAAAGTAATTGAAAAATTCGAATATTCAAATCTTTCCACATCTTTTTGGATGGGGTTTAAAGCAACTTTTTTCAGAAATATAAAGATAATTTGGCAGTATAAGTTTGCACTAATTTTGGGTTTTGTTAATACTTTCGCTGTTGCTAGTTTATTCTTTTATATTGGAAACCTTGTTCCCAATCAAACTATAGCCCAAGATGGTTACATTGTGAGTAGTGTAACCTATATCTTTGCAGGCAGCATGTTAGTAGATATATCTACTCGCATACTTATGAAATCAATGAACAGTTTCACAAGTGAGATGAAGCAAGGAACTTTCGAAACTTTGGCAACTCAACCTTTTGGTTTAAAGAAGTATTTTGTTTCTGAAATCACATTTGAAGTGTTGTATAGTCTAGTTTTTTCAGTAATTTATTATATACCAGTTCTCCTAATCTTTCCTATTTTCATGGGTCTCAATCTTAATTTTGTATCCGTGCTATCCTTTCTGTTGGTTATAGTTTGCGTCATTTTCTTTTTCTTTTCTCTATCTCTATTGGCCGCAAATGTAACCATACTAATAAAGAGAGGAAGAGAGATTTCTATGATAATTATAGGTGTTATGCATCTTCTAAGTGGAAGTCTCTTTCCTCTCTCCCTTTTCCCTGAATGGTTGAGAATAATTGCATATTTCTCTCCGATGACGCTTGCTGTTCAATCATTTAGACTCTGTTTGTTTGGACAAGGAACTCTTTTGAATGGTATTGTTTGGGGAGCAGTTGTCATGTTAATACTTATGTCAATAATAATGTTAATTCTGTTTAATCTAACCTACAAAAAAATATATTCAAAAATCAGATACAAGGGGACAATGCATGAATACTAATGAATCTAAGATGATTTTCTTCTTACAGCAAATGAAGAAAATCATTAATTGTGGCCTTAATGTTATCTGCTTGAGTAATTGCTCTACCAATAATTATAATGTCTGCTCCATTATTGAGAGCTCGAGCACTTGTTTCAAGATTTAATCCTCCAGCAACAGCCATTTTACTTTCTGGAAATTTTGCTTTGATTAGCTTAATTTTATTCCAAGGATGATCTGTGTTTCCTTCTTGGTCTATTCCTCTATGAAAAAGTACAATTTCTGGTTTCTTTGTTAAATTTTCAAGAATTGTAGATGGTGATTCAACATTCATACAATCTAATAAAATATCAACCCTTCTTTTTTCAGCTTCTTCAATTGATGAAACAAGTGTTTCATTTGGGGCTAATCCACTGATAGCTACAGCATTTGCTGAAGCTTCAGCTGCAATTTGAACCTCCAACCAGCCTACATCTAGTGTTTTCATGTCTGCAATAGTATATGATGATGGATGAAATTCACGTATAAATTTCACTATATCAATTCCGAATTTTTTGATCAGAGGTGTCCCTGCTTCTAAAAGAATTTTGTCTGAGTCTGGAATTTTTGATAAGATTCTTACCAATTTGGTCTTGTCAACTAAATCCAAAGCAATCTGCAGATAAGGAGGATTGCTGATTTTCATTTTACAAACTCACTAGCTTGGTTGGTAATGCTTCTTTCAGGATTCTTGGTTTAGCAATATCCTTGACAAAGTTGAGAATGTATTCTTGGTTTCTTTTATCACCATGAATTAAAACCATCTCATTTGCTCCTGATTTCTCCATAACTGATTTCAAACCATCTACTGAACTATGTCCAGAGTATGGAAATTTCATTACTTTTGCCTTTAAATTGATTTTCTTTTTTTGCCCATAGCTTGTTTGAAGTGTTATGTTTTTGTTCCCATCATATATGTCTCTTCCAGTTGTCCCTTCTACTTGGTAGCCAGTAAATCCTAGTACATTATTAGGGTTGGTTCCACATAATTCCAAATAAGTG
>JAGLOH010000254.1 GCA_023139025.1 Candidatus Heimdallarchaeota archaeon
TATTCAACGAAAAACTCAATATGGAATGAATTATGGTGATTTCTTAATTGTAGTCCATTATTCAGTTCCTGAAAGAATTTCTGAGGAAGAAAAGAACCAGTTAATAGAACTGAATAAAATTATGAAAATGCCTTCAAAGCAATCAAAGCTTTTTGATGAATTGATTAAAGAGTCAAAGGAAAACAAAGTAGACTATTAGGCATTCCCTTTTTAGATACTTTTTTAATTTCCAAATTTCTATTATTTACTAATGAGTGAAGAATTTGTTCGTTGTCCAGAATGCGGGAACATAAATATAAAAGGGATCAAAAAATGTGTTTTCTGTGATACTGATGTATTAGAAGCTGAAGTTGTAACTCATGAGGTTGAAGCTCCTCCTGAAATCGCTGTAGCTCCACCTGTTGAAATTCCTGCTACCATTTCTCCTGAACTAGAATCTGTAGAAGAAACATCTTCCCCTAAGTTACCTGATTTTGATAAAATTGACAAACCAATTGTAAAAAAGAAGAAAACAATAGAAAAAGATATTTTAGTCATAGATTCTGCAGAGCAAAAATACACTTTTGGACAAAAACTTTTGTTCATCTCACTTTTCACAGTATTAGTGTCTCTCATTCACTATTCTTTGAACTTCCTCATTGCATTAGCTTCAATAGATATAACTGATCAGAACTTGAATATCATTCCTTTTCCAGCAAATTTAGCAGACTTCCTACAAATCAGAGGTATTTCATTCTTACTTAGTATTCCATTTGCTGTTCTAATAGGATATGTTCTTGGAAAAATTGTAAGGAAATTCACAAGTGATAAGAAGAGTACTATGAAATGGGTAGCTTTTTCTTTCATATTAGATGTAGTTCTTAATATAACATATGCTGTAGTCTTAGTGATCCTAACAAATGCATTAGATGAGAAGGATATTTTATTTACATGGATAACTGGTGCTGTTTTCATTTTCTTAATAACAATAGTGATAACATTGTTCATTCCAATGATTTCAGGATCTTTCTTTCTTTTTGGCAATATTGACAAAGTATTCTTCCGACGCAAATATGCAAAGTAATCGATGGTGAATTTCTTGGGATTTGATGATAAATTATCTAATTTCCTTAAGCATGAAATTGACTCAATTAATATGCATCTTCCGAAAAAGAGAGTTACTCTTGAACAAGCTCTTAAAGGATACAATTATTACGTTAGTCGAGAAAATATCCAGCTTTACATTGATGAAAAAGAAATAGATCTATTACAGTCTCTATGTCCTCAAAACCTGTTTACATCTGTTCACCTACCAATTTTAATTATAAGAAGGAGAGATATTGGGCATGGAACTTATATTATTTCTGGGGAGTTAATTGAACAATATTTAGTTCTTAAAACGTTAGAGAAGATAGAAATTGGTTGGGATAAATTTCTGGAAGAACAGATAGCTTCTAAGGAAATTTACCTTTATAAACCAGATTTGATACAAGTAAGAAAAAGACTTCCCACAAGTACAGTTATTGGATTTTCCTGAAACAATGTAGATGATTTTAACTATAGTCCAGTTGGATTGGGAAAAAGGTTTTAACATTCTAAAGAAAAAGCATTAACATGAATAAGTATTCGATATCAAAAGAAAACCATCTTAGACGAATTGATAGAGTCAAGAATTTCATGGATAAGAAAGAACTTGGTTCAATGATTTTCTTTAGTCCATTATCAATTTATTATTTGACAGGTTATCACTTTATTCCCACTGAAAGACCAATCTGTTTCGTTCTCCCTCGTTCTCATGAACCTTGGTTTTACGTTCCTCGATTGGAAAAAGAACACCTTATTGAGAAAATTCCTTGGGTAGAAAGAGAGATTTATTTTGAATATCCTGATGAAAAACATCCAGCAAATGTCTTTATTGATAGACTTGAAGAAAGAAAAGTTACAAATGTAAAAATTGGGATGGAATCCCCCTCATTTTCAAGTTATTGGGGATATGAAGGACCAAAACTAACCGATCTTCTTAAAGGTAAAACTAAAACAGAGTTACACTCTAATCTGATCAGAGATATGAGAAAGTTAAAGGATGAAGAAGAGCTCCGTTTAATTAAGATTTCAGCCAAGTATGGAGATTTAGCTCACCATTTGTTGCAGGATTATACTGCTGAAGGTAAAAATGAAGTAGAAGTTTCTTTACAAGCTTGCATGGAAGCATCTGAAAAAATGCTTGAAGATTTGGTAGGATTCATTCCTAGAGGGTTACTTCCAGCTGGAGCTGGATACAGGGGACAAATTGGAGAATGGTCAGCTATACCACATTCAGTAATTCAAAAAACCATATTCAAAAAGGGAGATGTTCTTGTTACTGGTGCATCTGCAAATGTTTCTGGATATCATTCTGAATTGGAAAGAACAATGTTTATTGGTCCACCTAACGAGAAGCAAAAAAGATACTATGATGCAATGAAAAAATCACAAGATGCTGCGTTAGATGCATTTAAACCCCACATTCCGTGTAGTGAAGTAGATAAAGCTGCAAGAAAAGTCCTCAAGGATGAAGGTGTTTTCCATCTTGTTCAGCATCACACTGGACATGCTATAGGACTTGAAGGACATGAAGCACCTTTCTTAGATATAGGAGTAGAAGAGATAATGAAACCAGGAATGGTTTTTACATGTGAACCTGGAATATATGAGTATAAGTTTGGTGGTTTTAGGCACTCTGACACAGTTATCATAACTGAAGATGGATCTGAATTAATCACTCCTTATCCAAGAGAGCTTGAAGATCTGATAATTTAAAGCTCTTTTCTTTTTCTAATTATTTTTTGTCAGGATATGTACTCTGTCCTCATCTACGTACACAGTTTCTTCTTCTTGGGTCACAGGAGCATTCGTAGCTTCAATTAGAACAGGATATCCATGTACAATATTGCGTTTTAACAGAAAGTTCCTTATTTTATGTGTTTTTTCTTTTGAGAAGCCAGCATTGTAAACCCATCTCCAACTGAAAGGTAATCCATTGAAGTTATCATCAATAAACCTGTAAATTTCTCTGAATTGGCCTGATAGTGATGATGCATCTATTTTTCTATAGTGTCTGAAAATTGTTTCTTGATCAGTATCAACTACTCTCCCTATTCCTGAAGTAACGAAAGGTTCAATTGCGTAAGCTTTGCCCATTTTGAATACATGTGTAGAATCTCTAGCTTCTTTGGATACACTGTAATTGGGAATAGAAATACCATCATGTAAAGAATAATGAGAGAGTGAATGCCCGCTTAAATTCACAATGGGTTTGAAACCTTCTTCTTCTATAGTTTTTTGGATAATTTCTCCGATTCTAAAAACACTTTCATTAGCTTTTATTGCATCTAAGGCAGAATTGAGCGCTTTTCTAGCAAGATTTTTCATTGGTAGCCATTTTTCATCAAAAACTAAGGTTCTTGCTGCGTCTGTAAGATATCCATCAACAGAGACACCAGCATCAATTTTTACAATAGATGCTTCTGGGATAATACTATCGTCTTCTATTCTTGGAGAATAATGTGCAGCGATATCATTTATAGAAATGTTTACAGGAAAAGCTGGAACTGCAGATTGTCCTCGGATATAGTCTTCAGTTTTTTCTGCAATGTCCAATAGCTTTATCCCTGGTTTAGCTAAGCCTTTAGCAT
>JAGLOH010000255.1 GCA_023139025.1 Candidatus Heimdallarchaeota archaeon
GTTTGAACTGAATATTTATATTTTGGCAATCTTATATCTCCTGTATATTCTTGTCACTATTGACTACATTAGCGAGTAAGAGTACAATTTTTAAGGTTTATTAACGGATACAAATTGTATTAACTATTACACGGCAAGTAAAATCGACTATTTGTTATTTAAAATGGTTTTCTTTAATGAGCAAATAAAAGAAAGAACAATTTAGTTATATTCTGAAGGGTTTTTCACCATTTAATTTCAATTTTTAAAAAACTTAACAATAACAACTATTAAAAAGATAAATGATGGTGAAAATCTGTCGATATAGTTTCAAATTAGATGAAAACTAAAAACAGGTATGCGACGTCTTACTCCAAAAGAAATTTTGGAGCCGAAATTGTTTTCCTGTGTTTTTAACACGGGAAAATATGGGTATAAGACGCTTTACCGAGGTGACAAAAAAAATGAGTGAAGTAAAGAATATAGGTGTTCCCGGAGTGGAACCACCTTCCACAGAATGTGAAGACCCACGTTGTCCTTTTCATGGTAGACTTCCAGTTAGAGGGAGGATTTTCACAGGAAAAGTGGTTTCTGACAAAATGAAACGAACAGTCGTTATTAGGAGAGATTATCTTCAGTATGTGAAAAAGTACAGAAGGTATGAACGTGCTCATGGAAAGATTTCTGCCCATAACCCTCCTTGTTTAAATGTTAAAGAAGGTGATATGGTTTTAGCAGCAGAATGCCGACCACTCGCAAAAACTGTGAGTTTTGTAATTATACAAAAACTAAACTAAGGTGATAAAATGGCAAAAAGAAAAACAGTCGGAAGGACTCAAGTTCATATCACCAAAGGATTGATGGTTGGTTCTAGATTACGCTGCGCAGATAATTCTGGTGCAAGAATTGTGCAAATTATTGCAGTAAAAAATTATAGAGGAAGATTAAACAGGATTCCCAAAGCTTCTGTTGCAAATATGGTTATAGTATCAGTGAAGCAAGGAACACCTCAAAGAAGAAAACAAATCTTCCCTGCAGTGATTGTAAGACAACGTTCCCCTTATCGTAGAAGATCGGGAGATTGGATACAATTTGAGGAAAATGCTGTGGTTCTTACAAATGAAGTAGGAGACCCACTTGGAAGTGAGATTAGAGGTCCTGTTGCCAAGGAAGCAGCAGAAAAATGGCCAAGAATAGCTCATCAAGCTTCCATAATTGTATAGGTGATTAAGATGAAACAAACAAAATCAATACAACCTCGTAAACAGAGGAAGAGTCATTTCAAAGCTGAATATCATATCAGAAATCGTAAAATGACCGCACTATTATCTCATGCATTAAGAGAAAAATATGGTATCCGCCGTTTGCCTATACACAGAAACGATAAGGTGACAGTTTTCAAGAACAAATCACAAGACGCGGAAATTAAAGGAAAAGTCATTAGGGTTTTACCACAAAGATATGCAGTTCATATTGAAGGGCACAGTAAAGAAAAAGCAGATGGAACTATTGTCAGCTTTCCAGTTCATCCAAGTAATGTTGTAATAACCTCACTAAATTTAAGAGATAAAAAGAGACGAGCTATTATTCAGCGAAGGTCTAGAAAAGAAATGACTGATGAAGAATTAGCTGAAGATATTTTTGATGAAGATGAAGAGTTAGCTGAAGAACTAGAAGATTCTGATATGCTAGAAGATGAAGATTTCCTCGAAGAAGATTTCGAAGATCTTGATATGGATGAACTAGCTGAAGGAGAAGAAGAAACTCCTGACACTGAAGAAGACAAGGAGGAATCAGAATGACCAAGGGCGGTGGAAAAAGACATCTGAAGAGATATGTTGTATCAAAACATATCCCCATCAGTAAAAAAACAGATACATACGCTGTCAGACCTTCCCCTGGTCCTCATGCAGCTTATGATTGTATTCCTGTAGCTATTCTACTAAGAGATATGTTCCAGTTTGCACGAAACATGAGCGAAGTGAAACGTATTCTCTATGAAAGAAATGTTGTCGTTGATGGAAGAGTTAAAACAAACAGAAAATACCCTCTAGGGTTTATGGATGTTTTATCTTTGCCCAAAATGCAAAAGCATTATAGGATGATTTACACAATTAAGAAAGGATTAAGAGCTATCCCAATAGATGAAAATGAAACAACTGAAAAATTGTGTCAAATAAAGAACAAAACCACAATTAAAGATGGTTTAATACAACTAAATTTACATGATGGAAGAAATATAGTTCTTAGCAAAGAAGAAGATAATAATTCAACTTATGCTACTCATGATACCATAAAAATTTCTCTACCTGAACAAAAGATTCTAGAGAAATTCGAGCTTAAAGTAGGAACATATGGATTTGTTACTAGCGGAAGATGGATGGGTAGGCATGGTGCTATTGAAGAAATTAGTGCTCATGGAACTAAGAAAACAAAAACTGTTACCCTTAGTACTCCTGATGGTGAAAAAATAGTTACACTTTACAGATATATTTTTGTTGTAGGGGATCAATCTCCAAGTGTGACAATTGAAGGTAAGAAGTAGGTGATGATTGATGACAGAAGAAGTAATGGAACAAACACAATTTGAGCCTAAATTTGCCGAAGAATGGAAGAAGAATCCAATGAAAAAGCCAAAGCTAAAAGCTCTCATCGTCAATACATGTGTCGGTGAATCAGGTCCAAGATATGAACGTTCAAAGGAAATTCTAAGACAGATAACTAATAGGGAGCCTGTTGATAGGCAAGCAAAAGAATCTATAAGAGGTTTTAACATTAGAAAAGGTGAACCAATTGCTTCACTTGTAACTCTGAGGGGAGATGAAGCTGGTAAAGCCTTGAAACGTTTTCTGTATGCATATGATTACGAAATTAAGCATTCATCTTTTGATGAACAAGGTAATTTTGCTTTTGGTATAACAGAACATGTTGATATTGAGGATGCACCATTTGATCCTATGTTAGGAACTATTGGTTTTAATGTAGTTGTTAAAATTGAAAGAGCTGGATATAGACTCAAGTATCGCCAAAGAAAAAGACAAAGTATCCCAAAAAAGCACTTGATTAGCCCTGAAGAAGCCATGGAATATCTAGTGACAGAATTTGGGATGAAGATAATTTAGGTGACGGAAATGCAAGAGAAAAGAGAAATTAAATATGGTAAAGGCTCAAGACGATGCAGACGTTGTGGAACTCATCAAGCTATTATAAGAAGAGGAGGACTATATGTTTGTAGACGATGCATTAGAGAAATATACGCCAAAATAGGTTTCAAGAAAACCGGCGGTAGAGGAGGATAAGGAGGTAATAAAAATGCAAATGGATACACTAGCAGATGCCTTAACATCAATTCTGAATGCTGAAAAAACTGGAAAGAAAACCGTCACAGTCAAACCTGCAAGTAAAACAATTGCTAATGTTTTGCGAACAATTCAAAGAGCTGGATATCTAGGAGAACTAGAATATATCGAAAATAATAGAGGGGGAATGTTCGATATCCAACTTTTAGGTCGTATAAACAAGTGCGGTGTTATCAAACCTCGTTTCCCAATCAAGAAAGATGCATTTGAGGATGAAGAACGTGCGTATCTTCCCGCAAGAGGATTCGGTATACTTGTAGTCACTACCTCAGAAGGCGTTATGACACACGAAGATGCAAAAGAGAAA
>JAGLOH010000256.1 GCA_023139025.1 Candidatus Heimdallarchaeota archaeon
CGTTAAAGTCTTCTTTAACACCAGAACGATGGAAGAAGACTTCTTTTTCTTCTCCTTCGACATTGACGAACCCATAATTTCGGTCATACATGATTCTTTTAATTACGCCTTTCAAGTTGGATTCCTCCATATTTTTGCCCAAATTGGAACTTTTTCAAGTTCAATTTTAATTAAAAACTAGTTCTCAGAAAATTCTTACTCCTTTAACGAAACAAAACAATCTAATTTCACTACTTTTTAACTTGCAATATGAATTTGGAAGGGGGCTTTATAAATTATCCTATCCGCCTAAAGAAATTGCTGAAATAGCTCAGATATCCAATAAAACATAAAATGTTATAGAATCCTAGTAGAATTTAGTTTACTAACAGTATATTTGTTTATTTCTTATTTTTATAAAGCCAATGGCATAGAGGGGAGGGTGAATCACCTTTTCCAGAACCGCCACCGTTTTTTGGATGTAGATCCTTCTACTTTTTTAACTGTCTTCCTTAATTCCATAATTCCGTCTCTTAATCCAAGTTTAAAGACAAGCCCACGAAAACCATCAGGTTCATTTTCTTCTTCAATTACATAAATGATTGGAGATCTTTTTCTCTCTACTTCCAGCTGTCTAGTAATTCTACCAGCTTCATATTTCTCTTTAACTTGACTATCTTTACCAATCCAGATATAAAGAATATTAAAAGCATCTAAGACAAAAGCATCATCGGATTGAAAGTGTTTGTGTTCAACAGGTAGTTCTGAAACTATTATCTCTCCTTCATCATTCTCCTTAATTTGAAGTAATTTGAAATCTTTCTCATACTTTGTATCAATTGATTTCAGAAAACCCAAAGTATCTCCTTCTACAACTTCAAAATCAATCTGTTCTTTAAACACTGAAGGTTCTAAACCTTGAGTGATAGTTTCAATTTTCAGTTCTTTATTTTGGTTTTCAATCTTCTTTGCTCCCCAAGAACCTATGAATTTCTCATCAGCAAAGGATTTGGAACCTAACCATATCCACAAATTGCTTTCTGTTTCAATAACATAAACATCACCATTTTGAAACTGATAGGGTTCCTTGATTGGAATCAGTTCATTTCCTACAATATGAAATACATTCATGATTAGATTTTCTAGTTATGTGGTTAAAACCTTTCTCTTAGATAGTTATAGTTCGAAGTGTTTGTTTTCTAGTAACCGTGTAATAAGACATAATAGATGTTGTAAATTATCCTTTGGAGTTTACCATCATTCTGAGTTTTTTCAAAAATAATCTTTAAATCTACCTTCTGACCAGATTTCTCCACTAATATGAATTCATCACCATTTCTAGAATAGTTAAGATTGAATTCTTCTTCAAAGAACTTAATAAGATAACTTATCTTACCCTCTTCCAAGACATCTTCAAATTCCCAATAAGATATGCCTAAACCATCTTCAGGAGGATGCACACCTTGAATAATGAAATTTAGTACAATATCCTTTTTTTTACACTTTGGACATTTTAACTGATCAAAAAGATCTTCATAATCGCTATCGAATTTGCTCTCACATTTTTTACAGGTGAATTTCATCTTATTCTAGTGGGAATACTAATTTATAAAAATATTCAATTAAAAAAATAGAAAGGAAATTTGAGGGAAATATTTTTGCAATGCATAGTTTCAAAATTGAGATATGTCCCCATTTTACTCCTTCAGTTTTTCATTCACATATGATTTTTTCAAAGTAAATTTAAACGTGGTAAATAAAGCTGCAAATCCTAATGTTCCAGCTATAGGATAAATAGGCCATAAATCACTATAATCTAGTATCACAATGAGAACACTCAGCATGCCTGTAGTGATACCAATAAACATGGACCAAGACCAATAAAATCCTGCATCTATCCAAGATATTGTAGGTGATTTAATCACAAAATATGCTATTGTTACAAGAAAAGCCCATATTCCAAATCCAATAATTGGATAATATTGCCATTCATCCCAGCTGCCAAATAGACCAAAACCTAATGCAAACATAGTAAATAAGACAGTAAGAAATAGAACAATAGTCCACAGAGTTAGTGTATATAGTGGTTTTCGTTGTCTATCTATTAGAGTGAAATGCACACCAGTTGCCCATAGAATTAGAAGAAAAGTTCCCAATAAAGGCATAGATTGGAAATCTTCCCATTGTCCTAAATTAGTATAAGCAAATGCTAGCATGCTGATAGTTGTAGCTACAAACAAGAAGAAAAACCAAATTATAACACTTATAGTTGGTTGAATATTCCTTTTTCTGAAGATAAAATAGAAACTAGTCATCAACACTATAAGAACTACCATTGCAAAGGTTGGACTACCAAACCATTCTAAACCTGAAAAATCTTTCAACAATACAAATAGAAATACAACCCCAATTATACTTCCTATTATACAAGTCCAAATAGTCAATCCAAGAAGAAATCGTTGTTTTTCTTTCATAAGGAACAAAGTTTGGCTTGTGTAGACATTAATAAGGTTTCATGTTCATTTTAAATAATCCCTCATTTTCAACTTTCTTATATTATAAGAATGCGTTCTCATCGGGAGGAAAACCTTAATAAGTGCCTCTGATTTGATTTCTCATCCAAGAAAGAAGAGTATTAATTCTTATGAAAGAATAAGAATATTTCTTGGGAGTGGTGGAATGTTTAATGAAATTTGAACTTAAGGAAGTTCAACAGTAGTAAGCATCATGCCAAACTGCTAGAGTTTCCAATAAAATTGTGAAACTAGAATCAAGCAGAAGAATAAATAAGTAAGAAGTGATTAAAATGAAAATTGAAACATATTCTTTTTACAATGAAACAGCAAAAATTAATATTAACATTACTAAATATATTAAAACTAATTTTGGAAGGATAGAATCTGTAATCAAATATTTCAAAAAACTCAATCCAGATCGATTAGATGAATATCTTTTATCTTTTCAGAATAGAATAATAAGTAACTTAGGTGAATTTAGATATAATCTTGAGAAATTTGATTTAGAAGTAATTGAACAAGATTTAAGACTATTAGTTGAATATCCTGAACTAGAGGAAGTTATATTTCTTCTTTTATGCAAATTACTAGAACTTCCTGAAGATCTAGACTCTATTGAAGAAGAAATCGAACTAATTTATTTCAATGTACGAAAAGCTGAGGGGCATCTATCTTATTATAGAGTTAAAGCTTTTGAAGATTTATTAGGGAAAGAAGAAGGAACTAAATTTTACAAGGAAATTGTTGAATACTTAATCAAGGAAACGAAAGAACAAGATACCAGTGATCAACCTGAAGATCCTTTGAGTTTAACTCGCACTGAATCAAGAGAGTTTGTTCTTAAACGCTATGCTAAGTATGGTGTAGCCAATTTTACACTTGGGAGGTATGATGATTTCAAAGAAATCTATAGGTTTGATAAATGCATAGTTCCAGAGGTTCTCAAAGTTTTCAATGACCCTGATATCGCGTATCTCAGTTCTTGTTATCCTAGGGATTCTCCTAGCAGTAATGAAGGTCATATCGTAAAAATGAGAAGAACCCGTACATTACACCATGATGATATGTGTGATGAATTATATTGGAATGATCATGTACACCCAAATACTGAAC
>JAGLOH010000257.1 GCA_023139025.1 Candidatus Heimdallarchaeota archaeon
AATCTAACAAATAGAAATTCACCAATTGTAAATCTTCTATATGGCTATTCTCTTACAAAAATACCAAGCAAAGGTAATTTACAAGAAGGGATTAAATATCTCGAAAAGGGAGGAAATCTAAGTGAAAAAACTAAAAATCAAAGATGGTTGACCACCTATTATTATTACATGGGTAGAACCTATCTTGATACATATGATTTATCTTCCTCAATTGAATCTTTTAAAAAATGCTATGAGCTAGCAATTATAAGTGAGTTCCAATACGTTGTTCTATCCCAATTATATTTAGCTGAAGCCTATCTTCACAGATACAAAATTTCACAATCAGACGCAGATTTAACAAACTCTGAAAGATATTTGGCGAATGTTATTTCCATCTGCCAAGAACAAGATTTACCCATTCTAGCTGAAGTTCTCTATATTAGCGGACAACTTCTAGTTGCATTGAATGAATTTGTAGATGCTGAATATGTCTTTGAACAAGCTAGAGATTTGGCAGAGAAAAATGCGAATTTTCCATTAATTGAAAAATGTGCAAAGAGTGTTTTGATGAGTCAAACAAATGAAATCGAAAGGCCAATAGCCATTATCCACGAAATAACTGATGTAATTAATGATCTTGCTAAACACTCATACTTAAAGAAAACAAAACGTATGCCTCAAGTCTATTTCTTGAATATTTTCACTGATGAAGGATCTTATGTCTATTCATACTACTTTAACAGACAATTTCCAATAAATGATGTTTTAATTTCTGGGTTGATTTCTGCAATAAGAACTATGTCCTCCGAAGTTTTTGGAAGTGGGCTTAGAGGAATAGATTTTGAGGGTAAAAAATTACTTGTGGAGAGTTTTGGTAGGTTTTGTGGTATTCTTGCTTGCGATAGGGACAGTTTTAATGCAAGAACTAAGCTCTACAATTTTGTGCAAAGATTTAATCAGAAATTCGAAGATAACTACAAAAACATCAAAGAAGGCGAAGTTTTAGAACATTTTCAAAAAGAAGCAGATTTTCTTATAGATATCATTTTTGAAAAATCCGAGAGGGCAATTATTACTCCGCTAAAATAGGAAACATTTTTTATCTGTCCTTTATTTGGAAAATCACTCATGATTGAACTGGATTATGATGAATTAACTTCTACTGCTTATCAGTTGAGATGTACTGCATGCGGGGATATTCACAATATCGATTCAAAACATAGACTTTGTTCTTGCGGAAAAGTCTTGTTTGCCGAATATGATCTAGAAAAAGCTAAAGAAACTTTGGTCAAATCTTCTTTTCATAAAAGAAGATATGATATTTGGCGAATGGCGGAGATAATGCCAGTTTTTGACAATAAATATCGTTTCACTTTAGGTGAAGGATGGACCCCCATTGTGAAAATTAACAATCTAGGAGAGATGATGGGGTTAAAGAATCTATATCTTAAGGATGAAAGTTTTAATCCTACAGGTTCATTTAAAAGTAGAGGTTTGTGTGCAGCTGTTTCAAGAGCTGTGGAATTAGGAATCAATGATTTTGTTATCCCAACAGCTGGGAATGCGGGAGCTGCTTTAGCTGCTTACGCAGCAAGAACTAAATCGAAAGCTCATGTATTCATGCCTGAGGATACACCTCCTTTCATTGTAAGAGAAATTAAAGCTCTTGGTGCTGATGCCAGACTTGTTGATGGAATAATAACTGATGCAGGAAAAATCGCAAAGGAAGAAGCTGAAAAAGAAGATTGGTTTGATATTTCAACCTTAAAAGAACCATATAGAGTGGAAGGGAAGAAAACAATGGGCTTGGAACTTGCAGAGCAATTTAATTGGTCTCTTCCTGATGTGATTGTTTACCCTACAGGTGGAGGAACAGGAATCATCGGAATGTGGAAAGCCTTTGATGAATTAGAACAACTTGGATTTATTGATAGTCAAAGACCTAGAATGATTTCAGTTCAATCAAGTACTTGTGCTCCTATAGTTAAAGCATTTAAAGAAGGCAAAGACCATGCAGAATTTTGGGAAGATGCTCATACAATCGCAGCAGGATTAAGAGTTCCATCTGCAATAGCTGATTATTTAATTCTTAAAACTATAAGAGATTCTAAGGGTACAGCAATTGCAGTTGATGATTTAACAATTAAAATAGCTATGAATCAACTAGCAAAAGAAGAAGGAATTATGCTTTCACCAGAAGCAGCAGCGACAGTTGCATCACTGGATCTTTTAATTGATGATGGTGATATAACTAAGGAAGAAAAAGTAGTTATTTTTGGAACAGGTTCTGGATTAACTACACCTGAAGAGTGGTAAGAGATTAAACTTTAGGAATAATTTCTTCTGTTAATATTTTCATCTGTTCAATTTCCTTATTTTGAGGAAACATGAAAATGAATTGTTCAACACCTAGTTTCGAATAAGCTTTCAACCATTCTCTTATTTCTTCTATTGTTCCGTGCATAGAACCTTCATAGCGTTTTTCAATTTCTTCTGATGTAAATCCTCTTTTCTCAGCAACTTCTTTCCAGACCTTTTTCTTCTCTTCATCTGATTCATAAATTCTAGACCAAACACCATATGTTCTACGAAGAGAATTAGGTTTTCGTTCATATTTCTCACAAAGTTCATCTAGTTGTCTCATTTTATCTTCAAAGTCTTCAAGAGTATAAGCCCAAGCTAGATTGATTCCATCAGCATATTTAGCTGCTATATTGAGCATTTTTGGACGTCCATACATAGTTCCTACAAAGATAGGAGGATAGGGTTTTTGGAAAGGTTTTGGGAATGAAACAGCATTGTTAAGTTGATAATAGTCGCCTTGATAATTGGCTCTTTCTTGAGTCCAGAGATTTCGTATGACTTCTATTCCTTCAACCATTTGTTTAAGTCTGACACCAGTAGAAGGGAATTCTATCCCATACTGATCATATTCAGCTTGTTTCCACCCTCCACCATAACCAAACTCAATCCTTCCTTTTGAATAATGATCTAGGGATGCTATTTGCTTAGCTAGAACAGAAGGATGTCTATAATTATTGCAGAAGACCAAAGCACCTATACGAAGTTTTTCCGTATAAGATACAGCTGCCATCATTGCTGTAAAACACTCATAAGCTAGCGTTTCAGTTGAATCAGGAGTCATCATGAAATGATCTGAAAACCAAGCATGACTAAATTTATTCTTTTCTGCAAATTGAACCATCTCTTTGATTTGTTCAAAGTTGAAACCAAATTGTGGTTCTATCTGTAACCCATAAGAAACCATAAAAAAAATAAACCCCTCCAATTAATAAATTGTTAGGTTGAAAAGAAGTTAGATTTTTGGCATAATTTTTTCAGCAAAAATCTTTATCTGTTCAACTTCTTCCTTTAGTGGAAAGAACATAATGAAATGATCGACACCTATCTTTTTATAATCTTTCAGTTTAGAAATTATTTCATCTGGTGTTCCATGAAGTATTGTTTCTAATCTTTTCTCTAGTTCTTCAATTGAAATCTTCTGATGTTCAGCTGTTTCCTTAAGATGTTTCTCTTTCTCTTCTTCATCTTTGTAAATTTGAGCCCATGCTCCATAGGATTTTTTCATAAGCTTAGGATCTCTACCATGATCAACCATTAA
>JAGLOH010000258.1 GCA_023139025.1 Candidatus Heimdallarchaeota archaeon
TTAGAAACTATAGGTTTGAGGGTATTAGTTATTTTGTTAAAGACGTTTTTAATGAAATCCTTTATACCTCCAATAATCTTTCCTATACCCTTCCCAGCACAATAATCCTTGAGACCTCCAAAAACTTGACCAAGAACATTGCCAAAAATTTCTGTTATATCCAATGGTATCATTATTGCTGCAAAAACTCTGAAGAATTTCATAGGTTCTAGAATTGAGTCTTTAACATCTTGTATTAGCCCCGCAATTGGTAGTATGCCTAGAATTATCTCACAGATCAATATGAAAGTATTTTCACTAAATAGTTTGATACCAAATAAAGTCATGTGCTTTCTTAAACCAAAGTAATGATCCCATTCTCCTTGGTCTAAAACAGAGCTAATCCATTTGAATGTTCCAAAAGATATAATACTAGAAGCATCGTTTTCAATCCCCATATCTCTTAAGATACTATCAATTCGACTTGGGTCGGCATTATTGCATTCTCCTTGGAATAATGAATTAGCAGCTCTTTCTTCAAGCTCCTCCTCTGTTAATTCACCTTCTAAATCGTTTTTGCCAGCAGCAACATCAAGGACATGGTCAATTTTGTAAACATGAGGATAGTCTTTAGTAGTTTCTTCGTCAAATACCTCATCACCAGCTGAGTAGAGAACATCAGTACTATCATAAAGACCGATGTTAGTTCCAAAAAGAATCGAGAATAGAAACAGAACCAAGACTCTCGTTAAGTCTGCGAGTAATGTAGCAACACCTTTAGCTAGTTGTACAACAAGTTTACCAATAAATTTGAAGAAATTAACAATAGCCATACCTATGATTTTAAGGAAGTTGATTAATTTTTTCCAAGCATTAGCTATCCAAGCGAAAGCTTTAGCTAAGAAGTTTTCAATGGAATCAAACAGTTTTTGAAAAGCACTTACTATATCCTCAAACAATCGGACAAGCCAATTAATGATACCAAGAAATGTTGACAAAGCATCGGCAAAGATCTCATAAACAACTGCATTGAAAACTATAGTTAAATATTCAATTCTACTGAGTTCAGTATTGCCACTTGGAGTGTTTGTATTGTCTCCTAAATCCCATCCCATATTTATTGGGAATACTAATTCCCAATTCCTTAACCAAATGTCTCTAAAGAGGGATTGGAAAGCATCCAAAACAGAGATTTTAGCACCAGAAGCTATTGTCAAAGATTCACTTATATGGTCGTAAACACTCAAAGAAATGTGTTGAGGACAAGGAATTTCTTCATCAGCAATCATATTTATTTTTTCATAGTTGTAAACTGAAAATCCATTTTGTTGTCCCAATTTATAGATACTTTTGTGAATGCTTTCTGGATCAGTATGAGTATATATTTTTGAAAGTAAATGAATAGAAATCATTTCAGAGTTTCTTAAATCACTGTAAGTAATTTCGATATTCTGTGTTTTTTTATCAAAAACAATTCTTATTTGGTCTATCTCCAAATTAATTGAGTTTAACATTAATGAAATAGTCTGATTATCGGATATGAGTAGAATAGGGGAAGTTAAACTGAATCTTATCTGAATTTTTCCAGAATTTAAAGAGAAAAACTCATTTAGTAGATTCGTGGAGATATCCTCACTAGAACTGTTTGTACAACCTAGATAGAAAGAAATCAAATTTGATGCATCAAAATCCAAATCTAAAGAGAGAGGTGATTGGTATTTGACATTATCAGGACTATATGACAATCTAATATTAGAATTATCATAAAGAATGGAATCTGTCAAAGAAGTAGTCATAGTATATCTAGGACTAAGTTTGTTGGGTTGAGACGAACTTCCCCCGCCTTCTGGCCCAATCATATGTTGAATGAGTTCCGTTTTTTCATGTCTAGTGCCTGCATCGAAGACTAACATATAGGTAGCTAATCCCGTTGCATCTGACTCATCATAGACGTCATCACCGTTCATATCATCATGTATTCCCCACTGATCAACACCTATCTTGACAATTCTAGTTGTGTGATAGTTAGTGCCGTCCCAGAGTACTTGGCTTTCAAGAACTTCTTTCCCTGCATAACTTTGCTTACCTGATTGTAAACCAGAGCTTGGAATTTGTCTGGAATCGGGGTCAGTTTGAAGTTGTAAGGAAGTTTCGGAAAGTGATTGTTTGGTAGAAACACTATCAGTAATTTGATTGAAAACATTAATGGAATCATCGAAGTAAGTAAGATTAACTTGAAGATCAAAAATATTCATAGGAATATAATCTAAACCATCTGGACAGCGTAGTACTACTGAAAAACGATGAACACCTGAAGAGAGAGGGTTAATACTATTTGAGATATTAACAACATTATCTGTTTCAGGAATATTTTCAAATCTTGAGTGTTCCCAATTTTGCCATTCATGATCAAAAGCAAAAGTATCCCAAGGAGTACCTAAAGGTATGGAGAGAGTGTATAAATCGTTATCTGAGGAAACAGAGATATAGCTATTAAAATTACCAGAACTGTCATTGTATCCCACTTCTCCCATTCTACCATAGACATATTGTCCGTCGTAATATATCGCCTCAATAAGTAATGATGGATCAAAACTCGTTTGAATTTTGATTGTATTGGATTGAAGTTCTTTTAGAAAATGTAAGTTTGTATAGTAAATTATCTTATCAGCAGATTGAATGTGGGTATTATTTAGATTAGAATCAACATAATTAACAACACCAGTTTCATTATAAAAGTCATTAAAACCAACATATTCAGTTATGTCTCTGTTATATTCATCTAAATGAATAGTATAATTCATCTGTTCACCAGGAAATGGTAATGCTCGGGTTGCAAAATAGTGGTCTGCGTTATCCTCAAGATAATGAAGATAATTATTAAGGTACGGAATGAAATCTACTTCACCATAATTAACTGGTCGGTCAGAAACTAACCAATCTGGTATAGGATACTCAGAATCTATTCCAAAAACTGTTGACAAATCTCGAGCTTGGTAAGTACTAGAAACAACTCTTACACTTGTGGGAGTCATAAAATTGACTCTGATTTGCCATGGAAAACCACTAAACTTTTTGTGCATTGATCTAAGATGAAACCTATTAATCCCAGTTTCTAAATGTAGATTGAAGTAATATTCATGTAATCCCAATAAAGTTCCTTCATAGACGATTAATTGACCCTGATAGAAAATAAACGGATGAGTTGTAGTTATATGAACAAGAACATCAGCTTCTTGGTCACATTCAATTGTAAAAGCTGTTTGTTCAGTAGCTAAAGCAGTATCATCGTCTGAAATAAGGGAGAAGTCTAGAAATCCTCTAGAATTAACAGATTCAGGAACCCAAACCCCTTCATCTCCTGAATTTAAACTGGAAGTTTTCACATAAGCTCTAGCAAAAGGTGAAGGCTCTGATTCTTGCTCATAGATGTTATGAACTTGAATGTCATCTATATAGACTTCAGCACCGAAAGTAGGTTGATTGAAAGTAATTGATTCAACAGTATCGAATTTCCATAGTCCTAAATAATCCCTTATATCTTCTGTAGTAATTCCAGAATAAGCAATGACCAAAGCTAAATCGATGTATAGATAACACCAAGTATTTGGAACATAGTCA
>JAGLOH010000259.1 GCA_023139025.1 Candidatus Heimdallarchaeota archaeon
CTGACTTGTTCTTTCTAAGGAATCTTTTGCATCAGTAATTTCCTTTTCAAGAATAGATATTCTTTCTGCCGCTGTTTTTGCAGCATCACCTTGTAGATTGTCAGATTTTTCAACAACGGTTGTTAAAATATCATCTAAATGGTTTCTAACATCCTCCTGTTCTCTTGACACAAAGGATTTTATTTCTTGTTTAATTGAATCTGATTGTTCAGAGAGAGTTGATAAAATTCCATCCACTTTATTGTTGAAATCCCCTTCAAACTCTGTAAGTTCAGAATCATGTTCATTATATTGTTTATTTGTTAAAGTATCATAAGATTCTAGCATTGATTCCTTAGATGAATTGAAATTTGACATAGCTACTTCATTAACATCAATCATTCCAGTTTCGTATTCTGCTAAAACGTCTTGTACTTTAGCAATTTCATCAACAAGATACTTGTCCATAGAATCGGTTACATCAGATAATTCAGATTGAATTCTTTGAACTGCGTTATTGACAAGCTGACCTAATTCACTTTTTATTCGATTAAAGCTTTCAAAGACAGATTCCATGTTTTCAGTTAATTTATCGCCATACTCTGATCTTAAATGTTCTATAGATTCTTTCATGATGTTTTGAGCAATATTAATGTTAGATCCAATCTTAGTTCTCATATCTTCTGAATTGTTCTTGAAGGTTGAAAGATTATTTCCCTTTACAGTACTGACATCTTCTTTTACACTATCAATCGCTTTTCTAAAAGCATTAACTTGATTGTTTGCTAATCGTTCTAAATCTTGTTCATGGTTTGTAAGAGTGGTTCTTATTTTTTCACCAAATGAGGAAGAATACTCCACAAAGTTGGTTTTTCCTTCATCTAAAATAGAAGCAATAGATTCATGTAATTTAGATAATTCATTTTTTGTATTGTCTAACTTCGACACTACAGATTCTGATTGACTTTTAGTCCATTCATCAATTAGTTTTTTATCTTCAGATATATTTGCTTCAATAATATCATCTAATGACTGTCTATTTGAGTCAATTAAATTGCGTAAATTCTCATTCAAACCAATAAACTTGTTTTGAACTAAAGTTGCTAGAATTTGATAAAATTGATGTAATTCCTTCAAGTTTTCTAGAGATTCTTTAAAATTTACAATCTCTCCATCTAAATTTTCAATTTCTCTTTTCACTTTTTCTAAATCTTTTGTTATTCTTTCTGACATCTTACTCACCTAAAAATCCAATTCTTTTTCAATATTTTCAATAGAAATTTCTTCTACTTCTTTTGGCTCAGGTTCTTCTAAAGGAATCTGTAATTCCTCTTCTCTCCCGTAAATCATATTTGTAAAATAATTGTGATGTATGCTTTCCTTTTCAAACATCTCAACTGCCTTTTTCCTAATTCTTTCGAAGTTAGTTTTGTCCCCCATGTTCTTATAACAATCAAGGCTTGATTTCAAGTAACCGCGTATAGCGTATTCACTTTTTTCCACAGGCAGTGTTACTGATAGTTTTTCAAATTGATCTGCAGCTCTTGCATAGGATCTATTTGCTTTAAGTTCTTCTTCAACTGCTTTGTAATAAGAAGCAGATTTTAGGTAAAGTCTAGCTGCAAAATAGAAGTTCTTTTCTTCGAATTCTCTTGCGATATTTTCGCAGAATGCTCCTGCTTGCTCTAATTCATTAATCTGCTCAAATTGTTGAGTATTGATTAATGTTAAATCATATGCCTTTTGATACATTTTTCTCTCGATACATATATTAGCGATTTTTTGAATTTTTGAAGCTACTGCAAAATCAGCAAGTCTGTCTCTAATTTTACCCGATAGGCTCCCAACTTTTTCTATAATCTTATCTGATGGAGAAATGTATTTGCTCAAATCCTCTAGAATTGAATCAAGTGTAACCATCAGTGAGGTAATGGGACTGAATAATCTCATTCGGAACTTCATTGCTGTTAATAAGGATTCTTGAACTAAACGAGTATGTGTTGAACCAATCCATAAAAATCCTTTTTCTTCAAGTGACTTGAGAGCTTCAAGTGGAACATATGCAGTTAACTGTTCAATCAAGAAAAGATTTTCATTGAATGAGGCCATTTCTGATAAGACAGACTCCTCTTCGTCTGTAAGACTAAAGACCTTAGGAATATTTCTTTCAACGAAATCATCGATTTCAAATCCAGATTTGATGAAAAAGTTACCTAAGTTTAAATCAAAGAAAGTTCTTTGACTATTATTAACAAGTTCTAGAATCCCTTTATTTACAAGTTGAGGTGCAATTCGTCGAAGATAAATCTCAGTGTCTGAAACAGATAGAGGTTCTATACTAAAAATCTTTGAATTGTCTGTTAAATTCTTTTCATAGTCAAAATCAACAAGATATTGCTTTGTTAGAGCAGTGATAACAACAATGTTGTATCTTCTAATAGATAGTTCCTTTATTACAGTTGAGAAAATTGGGTAAAACTCTTGAATATCCATCAATTTGAATAAATGAATATTATCTACAAAGAAATACAAAGTTGTTTGTGTCTCCTGTAGCTTTTGATTAACTTTATCTAGATTCTCGAAAAACAAATTGACATAAATCTCAGTATAAGTCTGGGAAGTTTGTTTCTTGATGTTCTCCTTCAGAGCAGGAAGATCATCACCTAATTTCTTTTTTCCTACTTTTTCAAGAACTGAACGCCAAGCTGGAGATATTTCATCAATCATATTTTTCCATTCTTTGAAGAACCCTAACAAATCTTCTTCTTCAGGCATTAAATCAAATATATGGAAAATATCTTTCCTTACTGATATAGAGGAAGATAATTTTCTTAAAAGAGAACTTTTTCCTGTTCCTTCATCACCAACTAGTAGTATGGAATGAGTTTTTTCTCCTTCTTTCTTCATGTCTTCTTTAATCTGACTAAAGTTATTGATAATGTCTCTCAACCCATAAAAATCGTCAGGATTGCAAGGTTGGAAAAGGTTTGAATCTTGAGTACTCATATGATCTCACGTTATATTTCATTTTGATAATATTAACCATATCTTATAAAATCTATGAATGTTCATAATCTCCACCAACACTATAGACTTTTTTATCAAAAGTAACTCTGTTGAAATACATTCTTAAAGTATATCTTACTTGTAAGTAGAAAACATTAAAAGTGTAAATGATAGATATAGTAGTACTCAAACGCAGAGGTGCAAATATGATAGGTGAACGTTTTGTTAAATCCAGCGGAACTGGAAAGCTTAGACTACTCAGAAGAAGGGATCGCCTTTGCTCAAGAGAGGATAAGGAAGCTTGAAAAAGATAACTTATTTTTGTTTGATTTACTTCATCAGAGTTTAATCATCCTGTTTGATCAATTAAATGATAAGCAGAAAGGAATATTCTTTGAAAGTTATATTCTAATAGAAAGAAAAAGAATATCTCTAAACCGTTTAGCCGAAAAAATCTCAACAAAGTTGGATATTTCCTTTTCAACAGCTAAATGGAATATAACTAAACTCAGAGATTTAGGTTTCTTTGAAACTATTGGCATGAGAGGTAACACAAAAACCACTCTAATATCAACAATTATAGGTGACACACTCTATTCCA
>JAGLOH010000026.1 GCA_023139025.1 Candidatus Heimdallarchaeota archaeon
CAACATATCCCGTTCAAAGGTTTATTCCGGGAGAACAAACTACATTGGGATATTTTATTGCTAAGGCTAATAAACCAGAAAGGTAATACCGAACCTTTTTTAATTTCTATTCAATTTTAACCATAAGATGAGTTTATTTTCCAAAGATTCATGCCTACTAATAACAAGTTCAAGTCATGATCATGCCCAAAAATCAGCACTTAAGTTATTTGAGAAGCTGAAGAATCAAGGTTATACTGTATATCTAGATACATTTCTCGCCAAGAAGGAAGGTTCTCCTGAACATTCGTGCCCTAATACAAAAGTAGACCTGATTTTTGTTTTTGGTGGTGATGGGACAATTCTAAAAACATTTGCAACTTGGAAAAATAGTCCAATTTTTGGAGTAAACTGTGGAAAAGTAGGTTTTCTTACCGAAATACAGCCAGAAGAAGTAGATGAAGCTTTGGTAAAACTTGAAAATAAAGAATATTTCGTTGAAGATTATTATACCATAGATGTTTCTTCAGAAAATTCTCCAACTGTTCCTGCAGCAAATGATGCTATTGTTACCTCTGACAAAATTGGACATGTTATCACATTGGGGGTACATATAGATGATCAATTCCTTTACACCTTGAATAGTGATGGGCTTATAATTGCTACAAGTACAGGTTCTAGCGCTTATAGTCTATCTGCTGGTGGTTCTCTGATTGTTCCTTCAATAGAAGCTATTACTTTAGTACCAATTTGTCCAATTTCAAGAAGTATTGTACCCATGGTATTTTCTCTGGAATCTACAATCAAAGTAACAAATCTAAGTGAATACAGATCTGGCAGTGTCGTGATTGATGGAAGGACTTACTTCAGTTTAGGATATGAGGAATCAATAGAGATAAAGAAGTCTTCTGAAAAGATAAGTTTTGTAAGATTTGCTGATAATTATGTTTCTCGTGTGAGAGAAAAGCTACTAAGATTTAACCTCTGATGATTCAGATGAATGAGCATAGACAGGAAAAAAACTCCCAATATTTCATAGTTGATTCAACTGCTATTATTCATCATTTTATTTTTGAAAGAAAAATTGATGATAATGAAGTTTTGATAATTCCTGAGATGCTCAAAGAAGAGATTATATCTTTTCAAGCTAAATCAAATTTAGCATTGTTGAGCGAAGAAAAACAAATTATTTTTGCTACTCCAACAGAATCAGCTGTTTCTTTGGTAACTAATTCTGCTAAAGAATCTGGTGATTATTCTTCATTATCAAAAACTGATTTAAATGTAATTGCCTTATCACAAGACTACCCCAATAGTGTAGTTCTTAGCGATGATAATGCTGTTCAAAATGTTTGTAATAAGCTGAATGTGAAATTTCAATCTTTTCAATTCAAGATAAAACATCAACGTGAATATTTCTGGAAATGTACTGTTTGCGGAAGTAAATTTAAGCAAAAAGTGGGTAGTTGTCCTGATTGTGGTAGTCCTACAAAACGCTATTACAAGAAAAAATAAGGAACAAGAATAATTTTTCACTTTTAAAGCATGGTTTCTAAAGCTTCTATTGTAGCTAAAATGAATCTTTCATTTGTAGTTGTATCTCCTAGAGTAACAAGAATAGATTTTTCCTTATCTTTGAAAGATTGATTGTTATCAAAAGTCTGAACAATTATGCCTTTACTGCAGAGTTGGTCATACAGCTCGCTTATTTCATTCTTATAGCGTATAAATAGAAAATTTGTATCGCTTCGAGAAACCTTTAACCCACTGAGTATTTTCAAGTGTTCTATTACTCGTTTTCTTTCAACAATGAAGTTATTTATCAATTCTACGAACTTATAAGGTGCTTGTAAAATATGTGTTGTTGCTAAAATATGAATTGGGGGGATTTCTTCAATGAAGTAATTTTCTTTTAGCAAATTAATATACTTTGGATCAGATATCAGATATGCAGAAGAAGTTGCCCCCAATCCCCATGCTTTGGCAAAGGACCTAATTACAGTTAAATTATCAAAGTACTGCACCTGATTTATCAAACTGTATTTTCCAAATTCAACATAAGATTCATCAACTATTATGGGAATTTCAAGTTCTCTTGCTAGAGTTAGAACATCGCCTTCGTCAAATTGATTTGCAGTAGGATAATGTGGTGAGGAAAAAATAATTGCTTTTGGAGATGTCTTTTCTGCTAGTTCAATTATTGCATTTATATCTAGTTCAAAGTTGTCCATTAAGCTAATTCTTTGAACATTAAGCTTCTGATTTTGAGCAATTATATCATAAATTTCCTTATCGGGAGCCAATAAAATAATATCATTCTTTGGTTTTGTTGTAATAGAAATCATTCTTTGTAGAAGTTGAGTGTGAGTTAATCCAGGATAAATTGTAGGTACTTCAACGCCAGCAAAACGTGAAATCTCTTCAATGAAAGAGAAATAATTTATTGGATAACTATCTCTTGGATCTATTGATTGAATGGTGTTTGTAATGATTTTCTGAATAAGGGTGGGTGGAACAAAGAGATTATCACCCAAACTAAGGTCTAGAATTTGATCTATATTTAGATTATATTTATCAGCAATTTCTTGATGCTTCTTTATCCGATCAAGTGCGTGTTTAGTAATAGAAATCCTATTAGACAACTATTTCACCTACCTTTTTTGAACAATCTAGTCAAATTTGAGAAATAGAAAATTCCAATGATTATAAAAGTATCCTTCATCAAATTTGAATGCTATTATCTATGGGGAAAACTAAAAAAGAACAAAAACTAAAGAGCTATATAAAGAATTTACTAGAAAGGTGGCAAGCAATGGTTCATAAATTTACTGTTGAATTTCCTGAAAGTATATGGAAAGCTATTCAGGATAAGAAAGGAGCTGGCTCGATAAAAGACTTCTTAGTCAGGTTAATAGAAAAAGAATTTGAGTTAAGAAAGAACAAGGTTTTAATTTTGGCTGGTGGTGAAGGAGCTCGTCTAAAACCATTAACAGAAACTATTCCCAAAGCAATGATTCCTGTAGGTTACAGACCATTACTTGAATACAATCTGGAATTAATTGCCAAAAGTGGAATTACTGATATTGTCCTACTGATAGGAAAATTAGGTAATAGAATTATGAAACATTTTGGTCAAAAATGGAATGGATTGGATATAAGTTATGTGAGTGAGTCTACAAATTTGGATACAGCAGGGGCGATATATAATGCTCGGAATCTCGTTTCTGATACATTTATTGTTATGAATTCTGATATTCTAACAGATATAAATCTAGTAAGCTTGATTGATTATCACAAGAACCACAAGAAGGATGTAATAGCTACTGTTTGTGGGATTGGGGTAAATGATTATTATCAGACTATGGGTAAAACTGCAGATAAAGGACTTTTTTCCGATTATGGAGTGTTCTACATAGATGATATAATTAATAAACTAGTAACAAGGTTTGAGGAACCGCCCACGAAATCACAGCAAAGTGGTTACATAAATACGGGAATTTATGTTTTTGAACCACAAATAATGGATTATTTATCTGATTCAGAAGGAAAATCTATTTCAGGAGATACTTTACCACATTTGATTGATGATAACAAAGTAAAGGCATATCTCTGCCCCAAGAATGTATTCTGGATAGATGTTGCCCATCCTGAACGTTGGAGTAAAGCATGGGATGTTTTGTTTTCTGGAGCATTTGAAATCTAATCTAAAAAGCATATAAGAAATAAAACTCAAAAGTGCAAATATTTAATAGTTTAAGTAGAAAGACAGCTTCAAGCAAAAGAAAAGTGACGAATTTATGGACCTCAACCGAAGCATTAGAATAGCAGTAGATACTGGAAAAGTTTCTTATGGTGCAGACACTGCAAATAACGCACTATTGAACAAACAAGCTAAATTGGTAATATTATCAAACAACGCTCCTCAAAAAGTTAAAGAGGATGTACATAGGTATGCAAATCTTTCTGAAATACCTATTTTAGAATTCACAGGTTCCTCATTAGATTTAGGTGCAATTTGTGGAAGACCACACTTTGTTGCAGCTTTAACCATCTATGAAATGGGAGACAGTGATATACTCAAGGCGATTAAAAAGAAATAAATACAAGCGAGTATTGTAAAACAGTATCCAACTAATGTTTAAATAGACTTTTAAACATCCAAACTATAAAGATTACTTGAATCGCGAAGAAAAAGGAACAACTCTTATCAAAATAGATTTATGTCAATAAATACAAGAATATGACTTTAAGATATGGATGAAATAAAATGCCTGCAGTTAAATTATCGCAAACAGAAATGCAATATATTACTATACTTCAAGGAATCGTTAACGTTACCATAAAAGATTGTATTGTTGATGAAGAAGATAACAAAGTCGTCTTTGTTGTTTCCGGGGGACAAGCTGGATTAGCAATTGGGAAGCGTGGAATGAACATAAACAAGTTAAAAGAAATGATTGCAAAGGATGTAGAAATCATTGAGCATTCATCAGATCCTGCTAAATTCATTAGAAATTGTTTCTTACCAATCATCATAAGAGAAGTAACATTTTTGGATAGAAGAAATGGAAAAGCTGCTACAGTTGAAGTTGATAATATGGATAAAGGAAGAGCAATTGGAAGAAGTGGAAAAAACATAAACAAAGTAAAAAATCTGGTTCTCCGACAATTTGACATTGTTGATGTTATGATCAAGCAATAAATGGCTAAATTTCTTCAAAAATCTATTTTCTTCTAAGATTTTTAGAAAAAATTAAAGTAGCACATTCAATAGACAAAATATTGAAGATTGTGGTTACATGATAAATCCATCATTATCAGATAATGAAAAATTAGTTAAATTGATTAAGTTAATAAAAGAAGAGGGAACATTATCTGAAATTACAGAAAATGAAATTATCTCGCTTTTTGAATCTCGGGGTGAAAAAGCAGTGAAAGCTCTACGAGAAAATAGACTCCACAAATTAATTCTTAATGAAAGAATTGCCATATGGGAAATTGAAGGAACAGGTGGAAACTATATCTTGATTGATAACAACTATTGTGAATGCAAGGATTTTCAAATCCGAGTTTTGAGCAGAGGAGAAAAAATGCTTTGTTATCACTTATTAGCTAAAATAATTGGAGAAGAGCTACAGCATTATAATCTTAAAAATATCTCTAATGGGGATTATAATCAGATAATAAAAGACAAAATCTCAGAGTAACTTCAAAAATGAAAAGAATAGAGTGAAAGAAATTATTAAGCAATATCTTCAAGTTCTATGTGAGGTGCAATTCCTAGACTCATTAATTCTTGTAACAGTAGTTTAAACGCATAACTGATAACTACTTTCGAAACAGTAGTTTCTTCTCTGCATATTGGACAATGATATCTGTCTTTGTTTCTGTCATACATAGCTAAGAATCCACATTTGGAGCAGATTAACGCATCTGTTTTATCTGACTCATCAAGTAACCTTTCCTTAAGCAATATAGATGTTCCATGTCCTATAAGACAATCTCTTTCCATTTCACCGAACCTTAACCCTCCTTCTCTGGCTCTTCCTTCAGTTGGTTGCCTTGTAAGCATTTGAATTGGACCGCGAGCTCGAGCATGGATTTTATCTTGCACTAGATGGTGAAGTTTTTGATAGAATTGGGATCCTACAAAGATAGTTCCTTCTAGTCTTCTGCCAGTTTTGCCATCATACATCACTTCCCTACCAAGTGGATGCATGCCTTGAACTTTTAGAGTATTATGCAAATCTGTTAAGCTAGTTTTATTAAATGCAGTACCATAAATCGCTTCTCCTGCATAAGCTGCTACTTTTCCAGCTAGTAATTCCATTAGCATTCCAATTGTCATTCTTGAAGGAACTGCATGAGGATTAATGATTATATCGGGAACAATACCTGATTCAGTGAAAGGCATATCTTCTTGAGGAATAATTAAACCAATAACTCCTTTCTGTCCATGTCTTGAAGCAAATTTATCTCCTATTTCTGGAATTCTTTCTGATCGAACTTTAACTTTTACAAGTCTGTTTCCTTCATTTGTATCAGTTAGCACAACCATATCCGATAAACCACTTTCACCATGTCTCATAGCTTTACTTGTTTCTCTTCTATTTTGAGGTGGGACATCAAATTCAGTATATTCTTCCAAAAATCTTGGAGGACTGGTCCTACCAATTAAAACCTCTCCTCTATGTCCATCAACAGCAATTTCTGGTTCTATGATTCCATCTTCCCCTAGATGAACATATTGAGATTCATCTTTGTAACCTCTTACTGTATCATCAGGAATTTCAAAAGTATCTTCTTGACCATTTGGATACTTTCTTTCTTCCGCATCGTAGGTTCGATAGAAAGTGCTTCTCCCTAATCCTCTTTCAATGGCTGCCTTGTTAATTAGAAGGGCATCTTCCATATTATATCCTTCATAAGATAACACAGCAACGATAAAGTTTTGTCCAGCAGGACGGCTTTCAAATCCAATAGAATCCATACCATGAGTTTTAACTAAAGGTTTTTGTGGATAATGCAGAATATGTGCTCTGGTATCCATACGATATCTAAAATTAGCAGAAAAGATTCCAAGTGCTTGTTTTGCCATTCCTGCTTCATAGACGTTACGATCAGAACGATTGTGCTCAGGGAATGGAATTAATGAAGCACATATCCCAAGGATGGTACTTGGAGTTATTTCCATATGAGTAATTTCAGGATTCAAAGCATCTTCATCTATTGCAATATAGAGATTTTCTTCTTCTTCTGCATCAATATATTCAACAATTTGATTTCTTATCAAATCACTCCATGCCCATTTACCACTTTTAATCAAGTTGAACTTTTCTTTGGTAAGCTGTGGTTCTCCCTCTTTGACAATAATTAGAGGGCGGCGAACTCTACCTGCATCACAGTTAACCATTATCTCATTGGTGTCCGAATAATAAGAAACATTAACTTCATGATGAAAGTCACCTGTTCTTCGTTTTTCTATTGCTTTATCGTTGAACTCTTTGCCGTTTTGAACTACCCCTAGAAAACTTCCATTTAAGAAAACCTTACAGTAATTTGGATCAGCAACTTTCTTAGCGAGGTCAGAGCTAGATTCAACCAAATCTGCAGGTTTAATTTTATTTAATTCTAAACCATCAACAAGTTTTTTCTCAACATCTTTACTATTCAAACCTACACTAATGTATGCTTGAAGTGCGAGATTCTTTACTAGACCACAATTTGGTCCTTCTGGTGTTTCATTTGGACATATTTTACCAAAATGAGTTGGATGAAGATCTCTTGCTTCGAAGTGAGGTTGACTTCTACTGAGAGGACTTACTACCCTTCGTAGATGACTTAAGGCTGACATATAGTTTGTTCTATCTAGAAGTTGGCTTACTCCTGATTTTCCTCCAGTCCAATTTCCTGTAGCTAATGCATGACGCAATCTTTCTGTAATTAAATCTGCACGAACAGCGGTTTTAAGATTAGGTTTTCTACCTCTGACAGTAACTCTTTCTAATTGATACTTGATATCTCTACAAAGAGCGTGAAAGGCGACTCGATACAACATTAACAAAAGATCACCTGCTAGTTTCAATCGTTTATTTGCATAGTGATCTTTATCATCTTCAGGTCTGATACCAGCTTCTAATTCAAGAAGTCTTTGAGCCATTCTAGCGAGGAAGAATGCTTTCTTTAATCGTGATTCTGTATCACTTCCGAGATGAGGTAGTAAATATTTATCTAAAACTTGCATGGCTCTGTTAATACGATATTCTTTAGTTTGTCCAACAGCTACTCTTTTTCCGATATAATCTAGTGACTCTTCAGTAGTATCAATTTCTGAGGATTCCCGCATTAAAATCGACATTACACGAGCACGCAATTCAGGTGTAGGACTTATTGCCATTGCAATCATATCATCTCTATCAATACCAAGTGCTCTCATCAGCAAGATAAGTGATATCTTTCTTGGCATACTTGGAAAACTAACTCTTAATTGAACGTCACTGGTATGTTCTACTGTAACAGGTGCTCTAAAACCATGAATTACGCTGAAAACTTTAGCTTCACTAGTCACATTTCCTTTACTTGAAGATTTTTCAATCAAAATTCTATTAGGAGCTAAATCTTCTTGTGTGACTATCACTCTTTCACTTCCATTCACTAAGAAATAACCGCCTGGATCTTTAGGATCCTCACCAAGTTTAATAAGAGATTCTGGAGCTCTATTGTATAATTGGCAGCTCTTGGATTTTAACATTATAGGAAGATAACCAATGAAGACACTTATCTCTTCTAATGGAGTTTCCACACCATCTTCCCCACTTTTTTTAATGGGGACCATGTGAAGATTTAATCTTGAAGCATAAGTAAGGTTTCGAATTCTTGCTTCCATAGGATATATAGAACTCTGGGAACCGTCAGCCTCTCTAATTGTTGGTTCCTCAACCTCAACTTTTTTGAGTTTCACATAAAATTCAGAATCTTCTGGTTCAATAACTTTAATTTCATTAATCACAGATTGCAATCCTTTTTCAATGAAATCATTATAAGAATCTAGATGTTGGCGAACTAGTCCTAATTCGTCAAACATAGAATTTACTAGAACCCATCGACTATTTGGGTCTGCTTTACCTTTTTTCTTGGTCATATGAACACCTATATACCAAATAAAAACTAATGTCCTCGCAATAAGAGGGTTTTAGGATATATTAAAAAGCTTATGAATCAAGACTATATTCGTTCATTCAGACTAGCTCTTAATGAAGAATATAAGCGACCAGGGATAGCGTACAGCTATCTTATCTACAACATTTTTAACTTTCGTTTTCTCAGAGGTTTCATCATAAAATAGGAGAGTAACTTTGCCACCACGACCTCTTTTCATCTTTTGGTAAACCGTTTTCGGAGAATTCACTAGGTCAAAAACGATTATCATTTCAGTATGAGGAATGTCTATATCTCTCTCTCCAACAGGTGACATAATAAGAACAGATTGTTTATTTGTCATCTTGAAATTTTCAAGAATCTCAATCTTATTCTTGATTTTACCCGTTACATTGAAAACTTCAAAACCCTCCTTTATTAGACGTTGTGATAGAGATTCAACTGTAGAAAGAAAGGAACAAAGAATTGTGGTTTTTTGATATTCTTTAGCTATCTTGATTACTTCTAGTTCTTTACTGCTAATTTCAGGTAAATCATCTAGTTCACTTTTTTCAATTCCATATCTTATTAAGTAATTTCGATAAGTATGTGCGGGCATTGAATAAACATATTTTCTGAGGAGAAGGAGTCTATTTAATTTTTCAACAAGTTCTGTTTCAACAGAAAGAAGTGGAAGGTTATGGTAGAAATTTGAGCGTAACTTATTACTGTCTTTTGGCGATGTTTCACTAACATCTTGAATTATTTTTGCCCTAATTTCTTCTATATTTTCAGTTAGTAAATTAATGATTCTAGCAGTTTTTGTATCTTCAACAGGCTGAATAAAGACTTCTGTATCTTGTATGTGCTCTTTGATGTCAGTATCAATGAAGTCTTCAATAGTAATTACTTCACTGTCTGGGATGAACTCAATAAGCGTTTTCAATTCATTTCTTAATTGTAGTTGATCGCCATCTAAGACTAAATGATCATCTCTGAGAGTACCACTCATTCCAACTATTTTTGCATTATCTAAATTGGGTATAAGTCTCCCCCAAGGGACACACAAAATTCTTCGATGAGACATTCTTTTTACGATTTGATCAACTTCATTAATAATCATAATCTCAATTCCTTCACTTAACTCTGGAAATTTCTGGATTGTATTAGAAAATACAATGGGTAAAGATAAAATCACACGATTGTTTTCAATGAGATATTTTCTGTATTGAGAATTAGAACCACTTTTGATAACAGCTAAATCCTTTAATCCGCCATATTCATTTTCAATGTACTTGGCTGTTTCCTCTAATGATGAATGGGTTTGTAGAAAAACGACTACTTTCTTTTCCTTGAAAATCTCCGTAAGGAGACGATACATTAAAACTCGTTTGCCCATACCACAATCCAATTCTAGAATAACACTGTGATTTGATTCAATCAATGATGAAATCTTATCAACAATAAAATTTTGATACTCACGTGATTCTATGGTCAAACCAATCATCTCCTTATTCAGATATTAGTATTTAAAGGGGAAAATAAAGAAGTTCCTATCTTCAGATATATTAAAGCATGTTATCCTTAATCTGCTGTTGTAAGATATTAAGTAACTTTGATGCCGAATCAGTTGTATGATGCAAATTTAAACAAATAGGAGATATACTAATACTATTTTGATTAACAACAGCCCAAGTATCTGTATTTTCCGGAAAAGATTCTTTCTTTTTTCCCCATAACCATAAATAAGTAAGTTTACGTGGATCCTTCTTTTCAACCATAAAATTGTCGTATTTGTAAAGAGTTGGAGATGTAATATATACCTTAGTTTCGTTAGATATTTCCTTTGGATAATTAACATTTAGAAAGGCTAAATCTTTGGGCCAGTCCAATTCTAAAACTGCATCGACAATTTCTGCAGAAATTTTAGCAATTTTGCCAAAATCAATACCTCTTTGGTCTATCATCTGAGAATCTTCTGAAAGATCAGCTGAGAATGCTATTGCAGGGACATTGTTAAAGTATGCTTCAAAAGCCGCAGCACAAGTACCACTGGTGAGTATAGAATGAATTGATGAGTTGTCCCCATAATTTATTCCACTAACAACGATATCTGGTCTTCTTTTTAAAACATGAAACCCTACTAATACATTATCAGCTGGGGAACCAGTTGTACTATATCCTGTTGTCCCGTCATCATAAGTTACAGGAAAAAATCTTATGGGTTTGTGAAAAGTTAGTGCTTTTGAAACAGCGGAACTAGCTTCAGCTGGTGCAAAACATACAACATTTGCAATTTTACTTAGTTCATCTCTTAATGAATTAAGACCTGAAGACTTTATTCCATCATCATTTGTAAGTAGAATTAGTTTGTTTTTCACATGTTCATTTTTCGAGATATTTGTTAAGTTTTGTCTTTCAAAAGAAAATTTGATAAATCGTAAGCTTAAAAACATAATACTAGAAGTTTAAGACGAAGGTGTCAGTTCAATGACAGAAAAATATGTTTACAAATTTTTCGATAAAGAAGTCTGCGAAGGAAGCGCAGATATGAAAAACTTACTTGGTGGAAAAGGCGCTAATCTAGCCGAAATGACCTCATTAGGCTTACCTGTACCACCAGGATTTGTTGTTTCTACTCAAGCTTGTCTTCATTTTCTTGCAAATAATGAAGAGTATCCAGAAGGGTTAAAGGCCGAAGTAGATGAAGCTTTGGAAGCTCTGGAGGCGCATATGGGTAAAAAATTAGGTGACAATGAAGATCCATTACTTGTATCTGTTCGCTCTGGGGCAAGAATCTCAATGCCAGGTATGATGGATACTGTGTTAAACCTAGGTTTGAATGATGTTTCTGTTGAAGGATTAGCTAAAATCTCTAATGATCCAAGATTTGCTTATGATTCTTATAGACGTTTCATGTACATGTATGCAGATGTTGTGAAAAATGTTAGCAAAGAACATTTTGAGAAAGAGCTGGGAAAACTCAAACATGAATTAGGTGTAGAAAACGATACAGAAATACCAGCTGATGAGCTAAAGAAATTAATACAAAAGTACAAAGCGATTTACAAAGAGCATATGGGTGAGGACTTTCCTCAAGATCCAAGAAAACAACTAGATGATGCTATTCGAGCTGTCTTCAGAAGCTGGAATACTAGAAGAGCAATTGATTATAGGAATCATCAAGGTATTCCACATGATTTAGGAACCGCTGTTAATGTTATGACGATGATTTATGGTAATCTCGGAGAAACATCAGCTACAGGAGTTGCATTTACACGCAATCCATCTGATGGTGAGAAAAAACTTTATGGAGAGTTTTTAGTAAATGCACAAGGAGAAGATGTTGTAGCAGGAATTCGCACTCCAGTACCAATTGAAGATTTAAAAGCTTCAATGCCAGATCTATACAACCAACTATTTGAAATCTCTGAGTTGTTAGAGAAAAGATACCGAGATATGCAAGATATGGAATTCACTATCCAACAAGGTAAACTCTACATGCTTCAAACCAGAAGTGGAAAAAGAACAGGTATTGCTGCAAGCCAAATTGCTTATGATTTGGTAAAAGAAGGCGCAATAAGCAAGGAAGAAGCAATCCTTAGAATAGAGCCAAGTGATGTAGAAAACGCCTTGTTCCCCTCTATAGATTGGGGAAAAATAGATTCCAATGCACCAGTAAAACAAATCAAGGAAAACATAAAAGATAAGTTTCTTGGTACTGGATTAGCTGCCGGTGCCGCTGCTGCAACTGGTAAAGCAATTTTTGATGCAGATAGAGCACAAGAAATATCTGAACAAGGTCAAGATGTGATTTTAATAAGAGTTGAAACCACTCCTGAAGATTTCCATGGAATGGCTGCAAGTAAAGGTATTCTGACAATGAAAGGTGGTCTAACTAGTCATGCTGCAATTGTTGCTAGACAAATAGGTAAAGCTTGTATTGTTGGTAGCGAAAAGGGTGGGATATCTATTGATGTAGAGAAACGCGAACTTACTGCAAGTGGTTTAGTAGTTAGAGAAGGAGATTGGATTACCATAGATGGTGATGATGGATCTATATATTATGACAAATTACCCACTCGTCCCGCTGAATTACCAGAATCAATGAAAACTATTTTGGATTGGTGTGATGAAACCGCTAAAATTGGTGTGAAAGCTAATGCTGATAAACCTGATCAGTTCATAAAGGCTTTAGAGTTTGGAGCGAAGGGCGTAGGCTTATGTAGAACAGAACACATGTTCTTTGATAATCTTGATTTAGTTAGGGGCATGATTTTAGCCAAAAATGACGAAGAAAGAAAACACTATGTTGATCAATTAGAACCTGTTCAAGAAGAAGATTTTAGAGGTATATTTGACGTTTCAAAAGGTTATCCTGTTATTATACGTTTGATTGATCCTCCTCTACATGAATTCTTACTAAGTGAAGAAGAATTAATGACTGAAATTTTTGAAGCAAAACTAGCAGGTAAGAAAGATGAAGATTTCAAGGAAACAGCTGATATGCTAGAAGTTGTAAGAGAAATGAAAGAACAAAATCCTATGCTCGGTCTGAGAGGTTGCAGACTCGGAATTACTATGCCAATTGTTACAGAAATGCAATCTCGTGCAATATTCAAAGCAGCTGCTAAAGTTATCAAAAGTGGTAAAAAAGTA
>JAGLOH010000260.1 GCA_023139025.1 Candidatus Heimdallarchaeota archaeon
TCAATAGATGATGAGAACAAACAGAAATTGAGTACTTTTCTAGAGTCGAAATTCAAAGATTCACAAGCTAATTCAAATGAATCGGTCAAAAATTTAGATGAAGCTGCGGATATTTCTTCAATCCCACAACCACCTGCAGCACGAAATACCAATAAAGAATTACTAATAGATGGAGGAGATTAAATGATACAAGATATTTTCTTACTTGAGATCATCGAGTTTTACTTGAAATTCTGGTTAATTTCTCTCGCAATGAGATGGATGTTATCTTTTCTACCTGGGAGAATTTTCGATTTAATTCGTTTCACAGGTAACTTAGCTAGATATCCAGTTAAACGGCTATTGTACCTTATCTACGGTGTACAAATTCTTGAAACAGATTTTGAGAAATCACTATTCAAAACAGAGGAAGTTGATGATTTTGATTGCAGAATTACTTCAAATGTAATTGCACCACTTCTCATATTGACCTATGTTGGTTCATTCATTCTGTACTGGGCAAATGTATTATATGACACAAAATACTCATGGATAAGTATCATACTGTTTATTCTAGGTTTCGCAATAATATTGATGTCAGCACCAGATTTTCGTGAAGCTGAAGAATTACTTAAAACTAATCTAAAATCGATCTTCAAATGGTTCGCAAAACTAGTCTTTCTCGCACTTCCAACGTATTTCATTTTACACTACTTAGTTGGAATTGAAGCTCTATCACAAGGAGTGTTCTTCATCATACTACTGATTCCAGTTTATCACCATAGTAGGAGAAATATAGGAGAAAAATGGGTTAAATCGAAAAAAGCAAAAGTATTAGAGGCTGACCCTTTTGGAGAATAAACTTGAACTCAATGAAATAGTAGACGAACTTCTGAAAGATGTTGAATCTACATTAGGGAAATTAGAGAAAAACTTTGAGCTAAAACAAACAAATGAAGTTCACACACGAGAACAAGTAGAGATAGAAGAGAAACACAAGTTTCCTTATCCAAGTGTGAGATATCCAACCTCAGATCAGAATTTGAAAAGTAACAAACATTCAATAATAATTAGAAAAACGACAGCAAATGTTGACACCTCTAAGCCAAAAATTGATAAGATAGAGGAGAAAAATATCAAAACTGATGATGAGATTGATGTAAAGGATTATGAAAAAATCCCAATTGCTCAAGACATACCAGCAGTTCCAAAGGAAACGATAAGCTCTGTTAAGCAGAGCATCATACAATATTCTGAATCATTGGCAACTGAGGAAAAACCAGATACAGCAGAACTTATGTCAGAAGAAGAGGTATATTTTCTTGATATAAAGAAAGAAATAAGGTTAGTGCACATCTATGGACCTCCTGGTTCAGGTAAAACAACTATTGGAATTCAAGCATCTATTGAAATAGTTCCGAGAAAAACCTATTATTTTATTACTAGTCATGGAACATCAGTCCTAAAACGAGTAAAACAGATGATATCTGATGAACGATGGGTAGATTTCAAGGGAGTTAAACAGAGCTTTTTTCCTATTGAAATCACAAATTTAGACGAGTTAGAAATCCAACTAGAAAAACTAGCAACATTTAATCCAGAAGAGATAGGGATGATAGTTGTTGATCATATAACAGATTATTGTAGAGGTCAGATATACCAAGAGGAAAAACGTATACAATTAAGAAATATTTTAGAGAAACTCTATCTTTTAGCTGACGAGAAAGGATGTAAGGTATTGCTAATCAATGGTTTTTCCTTCAAGGATTCAGCACCTGCAGAAGATATAATTGAATCATTCTGTGACATGACGATTAAAATGAAAATTGATGATTTTAAATCGAAACTTTTGTTTCAAGAAGAAGAAATGGAATTAAAGGTCGATAATTCAGGGATTTCAAATCTTCATCTGAATATTTACTATTGACAATCAACTTTCTTGTCCTTTTAAATGAATTAAAGAATATATTATCAGAAAAGACATGGGTTTAACTACTGAACAAGATTTGGTTGATTCCTTAGCTACTAAGTGGTTATCAGAAAAAAAATTCGTTGTCACTGAATTAACAATTCCTGTTATTCATCAAATTTACTATGATGATTACTTGGAGGGAAGAGATTACGTCAGAATAGATTTAGCAGCTTTTGACCAAGTGACTGGAGAGGTTGTTTTTGTTGAAGCTGAAAATGGTTTGTATTTACAGCATCCTCAGATCTATCTTCCTTTTTGTCATTCTCTTTATATCCTCTGTCCAGAAGACCATTCTTCTTTCCGAGATGAACAAGTAGGTTGGAGTAAAAGTCAAGGTATAGGTATTATTGAGAAGAAGAAAAATGGAGAATTGATTTTTTCCTTGGATCCTAAATCTAGACGAATAAATCCAGCAGTTGAAGCATATGTCAAATCACGATTACTGAAAAAATTTGAGAAGGAGATGAAATCAAATGTCATCATTGATGTCAAAGAAAAAGCATAAAAAATTCTTAGGCTCGAACAAATCTATATATTCCATAAGAAAAGGAGGAGAAATTACTCTCTACGCTGCATTCATCGTTAAACCGCACAAAGAATCAACTGAAGAAGTTACAGACAAAAGAAACTATTGGAGGAAAGACCAAGAATTAAATGAAAAACTCCCTTCTATTCTTTCTGTATTAACTCAAGTTAAGAGATTAAAAACATCCCTTCACCGATTATTTCTTCCTGGGAATGTCAAACGCAAAAATCAATCAATAAACGAAGTTAAGAAAACAGCTGATTCTTCTCTTATTGATCAGCTCTTTGAAGAAAAAAACAAAAACATCAATGTTAAGCTATCATTCTACCTTTTAAAGACCTGGAAACAGTATAATATTACTGAATCATTCCAGACAATAGAAGATTTAGTTGAAGATTTTGTCTATCTTTTAAGAAATGAATTGAAGCAGAAATTAGAAAGTGTTGGGAATGTTGGGCGATTATTAGATACCACACTAGAAGAATTGGTTCTTTATGGAACCCTAGATAAAACAAATTTTCTAGCTTCTGGAAAAAAACTGTTCAGTGAGTTAACTAAAGATTATTCAGTAATTGAAAGGGATGATCAGTTTCATAAAAGTTTCATACCTGGTCCAGCTGTTGATAAAAGACCAGAAGTAATGTTTTCATATCCTACAGGAATTATATCCGATGAATTAGCAATACTTGGAGTAACAGAAAATGATTCTATGATTGGATTGCCTGAGAATGCTTCATACCCCATTTTAATTACAGGAGATAAAAAAACAAGAGAAATAATTACCTGTAAATTATTGGAACAAAATAAGAGATTTATTATTCTTGATCCTAGAATGAACCTAGAATTTGAGGATAGACTAACTGTACCATTTGAGAGCTTAAATCTTGGAGAAAACTTCTTTCTTAATGTTCTAACTCCTTTATTGAATGAATATGTTCCAGAGAAACTTTCTTCTCAGTATTTGGGGAATTTCATTGATTTAGTTAAGTTGATAAGTGATGTAAGAAATGATGGAGCTGTTCTTTTACGAGATCTAATTGACTTCTATGCAAATGATTATCATGAAGAGCAAGATGATATCTTGTT
>JAGLOH010000261.1 GCA_023139025.1 Candidatus Heimdallarchaeota archaeon
TGTTAATTATGTTCTTAATTGCGGAAGGTATTTTTTGTGGATCATATCCTCCGTCTTGTATTAGTTTTCTCTTCTCCTCTTTTGTTTTCCTTGGAACGGGGAAGAGATTTTCCTCTTTTCTCTTTTTTAAATGCTTTGCTAATTCACGTCGAGATTGCTTAGAATCTACTAATTGATTGTATGCTTCAGTTTTATCAGTAACAAAAATTGTTTCTTTAAGGCCGCAAAAATTACATTGAAACAGAAAGGAATTTGATTGTTCTGTTACATTCAAATCTTTTTTGCAGTCTGGACATTTCATTGAAATACCTCTTTGTTTTTGTTATCATTATTATAATTAATAAAGTTGCAGAGATTTTCTGTTATTAAAACCTCTTAAAGGATATTTAATGGATAGGTTTAAAATAAGTTATTTGTGTATCGGCTCAAGGTAAGAAAAATGGCTTCTCAAAGAGAATGTAAATGGAAGCAAGGGATGACTGGAAGAAGTCCTGAAGGAAAGATGCAACAAGTAAATTTTCCCTGCAGATATCCCATGGAAGAACTCACAACAGATTTATGTACATTGTGTCTTCTGGGTGATTTGTTTGCAATGTTCTATGCACAGTCAATGAGTTTCAAGAAAAGTTCAGATATGCAGGAAGAAATTATGGCTTTTCTAAAAAGCTTCACTTCAGAAGATTTTGATATGAGATAATTACACATCTAATTTCATTGTTACTGAATCCAAATTCATTTTATTTTTTAAAACGTGATATGACAATCACAATCACTAAAACGCCAGCTAATGCTCCAGTACTTATGAGAGGGTAAAGCCAAGGCAGTGATGAGAAAGTGATTTTATCGTATTTCTCTGAAAATGGCAGATTGATTTTAATAACTGGTGAGAATGAAATCCATAAAAACTTATTTTGATCACTTTCACTCACATTAGCAGGAGAAGTCTTAATTGAGAGGTTCATCGTATCTTGTGTATTGCTATCAGATTGGGTTTCAGTTGATTGAAAATCTGTTGGACGTATTTCGTAAATTGAATCATAATTAATTATAATTGGAGGGATAATGAAATCTTCAGCTAAATCAGAAAGCTGAATTCTAATAACTATTCTATCTCCTGGATAAAGGGTTGTATTTGTATAACTAATCAGAATGAAATCAGCTCTTGATGTAATCACTGGAGAAAGTATTTGTTCATCATCATTTTCTAAAATTATTGTACAGTTTATTTCATCAATTTCAACTGTCTCCTTACTAAACATTTGAGAAATTCTCACTTCAGTTGGAGAAAGACCAGTATTTTCTATTTCATATTCAATATACATTGTTCGATCATTTTCATGCAATGTATAGTCTGATGTTACAACAATTTCTGGAACAGGAAAACTTGGTCTAAGTGTATTTTCGAGCGAAATTGGTGGAAAGAGTATTCCGAACGTTAGTGTGGAAGTTATTATATTCTCTGTTTCACCACTGTAAATCCAAGGGACGGTAGTATCAATCCAAGGAACATAAATTTCCTCTGTGGGTTGATTTAAATCAGAAATGAAGCTAATTACTGCTACATATGTATTCAAACCTATATAGCTGTTTGCATTAATTGAGAACTCTTGATTTATAGACTCTCCAACTTCAATTGCATCAATATCAAAGGATTTCACTATACTCATGTCAGTTGGTAACCATAGATAATTCAACCTTAGATTTACAATATCAACATGAATATTGTAAGCTCCAGTGGTCCCTAAATTATTGATTTCAAGTGTAAATGGAACGATATCTCCTACTCTGTAAATTGTCTCGTTTGTATTTAGTATGCTTTCAAGAACTGCCTCATCATCACCTAATTGAAAATTCAAACCATTGGTTAACCCGTAGTATTCTCTACCAGAAGAATCAAAATACTGATAACGGCTCCCTATTGAAACAAAGGAATCAGTTATCGGATCATAGATACTCAAGAATCTACCTGCACTGTTTAAACTGGTGAATAACGCAAGCATTAGTGTCTTATAATCGCTTTCAACAGTTTGAAAAACAGTATAGTCTTCTAGACTTGTAGAAGCTGGAAAAACTGAAAAGAATCCGAACCTGTCTGCAGAAGTAGGAATATCTGTAATTGTCCAGAAAGCTTCAGAACTCTCATTCACACTAAGTTTCGGAATTTTACATTCTAAGTATCCTCCAAACAAAGGAGAATTTTTGTAATTGAAATCTGTAGAACTGAATTTGAAGAGTGTTTTATTCCAGTAGAATTCATTGAAAACTATGTTATATGCATCATTTACTGCAAGCTGTAATTGATCATATATAATTGGTTCATAATAGAGCCAATTTGTTGCTATTTCTAATATCCCAACTTCCAATATTGGGGAAATTCTTGCCAATACAGCATTATACAAATCTTCTGATAAACCGTTTGTAGATTCAATAGTCACATATTCATTAATCTCTAAAGTTATGTTATCCAACCATCTTTCAAGAGAAAGGGTAGTAGTATTTTCATACCATCCGCGAATATCTAGGATGAATATTTCAAAACTATAACTAGAATACTGAATATCAAGTGTTACTCCTGAGTTGAAAGTCTCGTTGATTTGCAAATCATCATGTAGAACTGGAACATCAAGTCCTTCTTGAATAAATAATTCCAAATCCCCAGGGATTGGGAAAATGATAGTTGTGTTATCAGCTGTGTCAGTTCCAGTATTCTCGATCGCGTAAGTCATATTTAGAATCCCATCATTCTCAAGTAAGAAATCGGAATATGAATTTGATACCGCAATCCTCGGAAAGACAAGTTCATTATAGGAGAAAGGATAATAGATTATTTCAGGATTAAAAGAATCATAAACAGTTGTACTGAAAAATTTGAGAACCCATTCAAAAGAACCAGTTATTGAACCCCCTACATTATTAGGTGGGGGAGACACTCTAGTTACATTAGCCAAAAACGGCATGCCAAATGAAAATTTTGATACAAACGCATTAGTCTTAGGAATTAAAGGATGGTGTAAAGATAAGCTTAAATTAAAAATTCTCTGATTACCAATGTTTTGAATTTTATTTTCTTGTGCAACAACTGCTGTCCTAATGATTCGTGTAATGATTCCAAGTCTTTTTACCAGAGAAAAACCAAAAGCATAAACTGTAGGTGACTCAGTTAGCATGTCTTCTATTATGCCTACAGAGTTACCATTCTCTTCTTGATAGTCAGATTTGAAAATTGCATCAAATAGAATTAATGCTTGTGAGTATGAAATTGGGGCCACTAGATATAAAACAGTATCAACGAGAGAGGGATTTTGAATATTGAAAACACCCAAACTTATATTATAAAATTGTTGAACAACACTATTAACAAACTGATATATTACCTTAATACGTTCGTAGTTTTGTGTTCTCAGTGTAAGTTTGATCACTAAACCATCGGGATACTTCCAGAGAGGATTAGTCCAAATTTTTGAAAATGAGGATTGATTTGCTACAATGAAATCAATTTGATTGACATATGTGAGTTCGGGTCTAGAAAGGTCAAGAGGTGTTCGAAGTAAACCC
>JAGLOH010000262.1 GCA_023139025.1 Candidatus Heimdallarchaeota archaeon
GGTGCATTAGGTACGGGGACAGGTATTCTGCTAACAACGGGTATTCTCCGCCAATACTATGAGATATTTGCTAGCGAACAAGTAAGTGAAACTGTTCCAGCATTAGCGGGATTCTTAGGCTTGAAATAAAACCTAAATCTCCTTCCCTTTTTATTATTTTTTAAAATTGTATTAAAAATCTAAGTCAACTATTTGATGTGTTTCAATACTTTCAATTGAAGCTATAGCAATTTTCAAAGCTTTTAATCCATCTATTGATGTTATAACAGGTGGGGCATTTCCTAAACAAGATTCTGCAAATGCGCGCATCTCTGCACTTAGAGGTTCTTTCCATTGAAGCTTCTTATTACGCAACCATTCCTCGTCCTCAATTAAATAATCCTGCGATATATAATCTGCTTCAACTACACCCTTTTCGCAAGTTAAGTTTAACTTTCTTAGTTTATGAGGAGTAAGATAGTTTGATTCTATAAAGCCAGTTACTCCGTTACCAAAATCTAACAAAATTTCAGCATAATCAAGATAAGTATGTCTTAGCTTTCCTCCTCTTGCATAGACTGATTTAGGTTCTTTGTCAGTAATATATCTAAAGGCATCTATATCATGAATACTTACATCTCGAATAACATCTACATCTTTCAATCTATCTGGCCAGTATGGACCTAATCGTCTTGCGCTGATTAGAACAAGTTCTCCTAATTCTTCTTCTTCAACTAGTTTTCTTGATCTGAATACTATAGGATTAAATCGTTCAATGAAGCCTACTGAAACTACAACATTTGAGCTTTTTTCCAAATCAACTATCTTTTCTGCTTCTTCAACAGTACTAGTCATTGGTTTTTCTATCAAGACATGCTTTCCGTTTTCCATAGCTTGCATTGCAATCTTAGCATGTGTTGAAGTTGGTGATGCTATTGTTATTGCATGAACATTTTCATCCTTAATTATCTCATCAATGCTAGAATAGAGTTTAGTATTGTATAATTTAGCTATTTCATTTGCTCTTTTTTGATCCAAATCAAAAAGTCCAGCAAGGGTTGTATTGTCCATTTCAGTGAAGACACGAGCATGGTTTTTCCCCCAACTACCAGTGCCTATTACTGCTACATTTAGTTTTTTCATTTTTTTCACCAGGAGACGAATTAATTATTCCCTCATTTTGAGTAAAGATAAGTAAATATATAAAATTTCTTATTTGGTTGATGGATTGAAGAAGAAAGAAAATTGATAAAGCACCGAACCTTATTATTCATACATTGTCAGATTTAGATTTTGAATTGATAGAAGCATATAAAAAAATCTCTCCGAGGTACAGTAGTCTAAAGAAAAAACCATGGAAAGATTTTCAGAGATATTTAGAATCCATAAAAAGACGATTTTCACTACCTACAGAGGGAATATTACTTGACATTGGAAGTGGAAATGCAAGAAATCTTTTGCTTTTTGAATCTCAAAGCTGGCAAAACATAGCATCAGATATATCATTTGAGCTATTAAACTCAAGAGTTATTCTAGAAAACAACACAGTCTATCCTCTTAATAACAATGCAAACTCAATTCCTTTGAAAGAAAGGTCGGTTGATCTATCATTGTGTATCGCTACAATTCATCATTTTAGGACTGAAGATGAAGTGCTACTTGTGCTTAGAAATATCTCTAAAATTCTGAAACAAGAAGGGTTTTTAATATTATCCTGCTGGAAAAAATGGAAGAAAGGAACCCGAAAGAAGATAGTCTCTGATTTTCTTTTATATTTCTTTAAGAAAAGTAATAATCGGCTGTGGCGTCATGGGGACATTTATCTCCCATGGTATAATGAAAAAAAAGAGCTAATAGCCGAAAGGTATTATCATCTATTTGGGAAGAAAGAATTACTGAAAATTGTTTCAGCAACAAACTACACAGTTATTGATTTTGCCAAACTAGGAGGAAGAGGCGGAAAAGATAATTTCTTTCTTCTATTGAAAAATGATTAATTTTTACAAAATTGTATTTTTTAGTATACTCCAATTACAAAAGCTTTTAAAAAGAAAATCATTTTTCGTGTAAGTATAGTATAGAATATGGTTTTAGTTATGGCTTTCTGGGACAATTGGTTTAAAGGACTAACAAACTGGATGATAGAACATGGACTTAATCAAAGACCTACTTCGGCGTGGATCATTGCATTAACTTCTGTTCTACTTGCTATTATATCAACAACAATCACCAGAGTAGTTTCAGACGTTGATGCATTAAAGGAAAGTATGCAAAAAGTCAATGAATGGAACCAAAGGAGAAAGAAAGCCATGCAAACTGCAGATAAGAAATTATGGTTAAGTGTAAAAAGGGATGAGGAAAGAATCAAGAAAATGCAATCCTCTATGATGTTTAAACGAATGAAGCCAATGCTTTTTACAACTATTCCTTTCTTGCTAATATTTGCAATTTTACGAGGTGCCTTTCCAAGTGGTGTTCCCTCTGTAGCAAATCCAGTAACACATTATTATGCTTGGTTACCTTTCAATATTGGAAATTTTCCCTGGATAGGAAGCAACCCTTGGTTTGGACTTGAAGAGTACAATGGACGCTTTTTCTCAAAAGTTCCCTTTTCAACTTGGTATTTCATAACTGCCTTTGCTTTTGGTTCAATAATTTCTAGGATATTTGGAGTCACTCCATCAGGAGCAGCTAAATCCAGATCAACAACAGTTAAGGAAAAACAAGTTAAAACACCAGTTTCATCTGCCAAAGAACAATTAGCTAGAAAGAAAACCACCACCAAAAAAGAATGAAAAATACTATGAGGAATCAAAATGGTTAAACCTTCATTACGTGTCGCAAAAACAAGAAAGCGAAGAACACCCTCTGGAACTAAGTTAAGAAGAGTAGACAAAAGAACAAAAAAGCCACATTGTGCTAATTGTGGAGCTATCGTTCATGGAGTAGCTTTTGGTAATCAGAATAGAGTAAGAAAAATGTCTCGTTCTGAACGTTTGCCAACAAGACAACATGCAGGACATTTATGCTCAAATTGCTTAAAGAGTGCAATTAAGGCAGAAGTTCGCAGTTAATTCTGAGGATGTGGCAAATTGCCAATTATCGCAGTTTCAGGTCCGCACGGTTCCGGAAAAAGCACTGCTGCAAGGAAAGTTGCGGAGAGTTTAGGATATGAGTATGTATCAGCTGGTGAACTGTTTAGAGATATGGCAAAAGAAGAAAATATGAGTCTTGAAGAATTCAGTAAACATGCTGAACTAAAAGAAGAGATTGACAAATATATTGATGATAAAACATTAGAAATGCTTGGGGATGCAGATGTTTATTTTATTTATGGCGTCAATGAAAAAAAAATCGGAAGTAAGCTTATCGAAAATCTCAATCGCTGCAAACAACACGATATTGAGGTACATATTTCTGTAAATCCTTTAAGATTAAGTTATACGAATATTTGGACTTTTGAAAGACTGAGAGATGAAACGGAAGAAGTTCTGGATTTCCTGAGGAAGAATAATTTCTTAGAAGATACTATTACAACTTTAGTATATGATATGGAAATGCTCAAAGA
>JAGLOH010000263.1 GCA_023139025.1 Candidatus Heimdallarchaeota archaeon
AGGGCTATCTAACCAAATTCCTCTCATTTGTGTGGGGGTTTCAATGTAATTATCTGTAGCTGCACAACATTTGATTATTGATGAAGCTTCAACATCCCTAGGTTCTAATGGATAGCAAATCTGTTCTCCATTTCGTCCAAGAACTTGAGCTCCTAAACTTCGAGTTTTTTCAGTAATCAGAAGTCCTACAATTTGCTCTGGAAATGCTGCACCAGTTGGATGGAATTGTGTAGCATCTAAATCTCGTAATTTAGCACCTGCACGATAAGCCATAACTACACCATCCATAGTTGCACCATAGTGATTAGATGTTGGAAAACCTGCTACATGAAGTCTTCCAAAACCTCCAGTGGATAAGATGATTGTTTTAGCTCTAACAACAAAGTATTGTTTTGTTTCTATGTTATATAGAACAGCTCCTGCTATTCCTCCAGTTTCATTTGTAATAAGCTCAACAGCGGGAGAAAATTCTAGATATGGGATTTCCTTATTTATTATTTCATCTTTTAATGTTCTAAACATCTCCAGTCCAGTGTAATCCTTAGAACAATGCATTCTATTTCTTGATGTACCACCTCCAGGATTCTCAATAAAACTACCATCTTCAGTACAATCATACATTACTCCAAGGTCCTTATGCCATTTGATAATTTTCGGAGCATCCCTCACTAAGGCTTTGACCAGTTTAGGGTTGTTTTCGAAATGTCCCCCTCCTATTGCATCCATATAATGAATTAATGGACTATCTACAGGACGATCAGCTGCTTGAATACCACCTTGCGCCATGACTGTGTTGCAATCTCCAAGTCTGAGTTTTGTAACAAGCAGAATTTCCTCTTTTGGTACTCCAGAGTAGTTAGCCCACAAGGCTGCTGAGGTACCAGCACCTCCTGCACCAATGATTAATATATTAACATCATAATCGATTTGATTCAAATCTATATCATCTGGATTTACCATTGGATAGGCTTCAATAACATCTGCAACTTCATTGGGTACATTATCACCTTTGTTAACTCCCCAAGAAATATTTCTTTTAAATTTTGGATTGTAATCTGGGTGAAAATTATCAAGAACTTCTTTTCGTTCTTCTAGAGATAAATCTTCTATAATTTGGTCGATACGCTTGCTTCTTGTTTTATTTACATTATCAATGCTTTTTCGCATATCTTCAGGATAACCTCTTATCATCTTCATTTTTATCACGCCTTTTTCTGATCAACGAAATCTCGTTCAGTATATCGTTTCTTTAAACCATCCTTTGAGAGCGAAATCAGTTCTTTAAAACCCTCCTCAAAGACACCTTTTTCAATTTCTTCAACTCTTTCAATTAGAGTTTCTGGAGTGCTAGTGTTGTATTTTCCATGTAGTCTTCTTGCAAGCATTCCAACATGATACTGTGGAATTTCTGCAGGACATCTAATCGCACATAAACCACATTGAACACAATCAAAAGACACCTCTGCAGCTTTATCAATCTGACCTTGAAGACTATATTGAACAAAGTCCATAACCTGGATTTCCTGAGGACATACCTTTGAACAAGCGTTACAACTTAAACATCTGGCTACTTCAGGATAAAATTTCAGAATTGAACTCGCTGTAGGTTGAAGTGAATCTACATCGTAAATTCCCTTTGGAGCAGGTATAAATGGTAATTGAGTTAATACCATCCCATCTTCAACTTGTGTCTGACATGCTAGTGCGGCGTATAATCTGTAGTCACCTGCTTTTCGATATACTGTCCCACAAGCTCCACAAAATCCAGCTCTACATCCAGCACCCCTTTTAATTTTAAAACCTGCATACTCCATCGCTTTCATTATTGTTAGAGATTCGGGTACTTCATGTGCTGAGCCCATAATATATATTTTTACTGTAAGGGTTTCATTCTCTTGTTTTGTTTTGGTCTTTGACATTTTTCTAACCCTCTATTTTGCTTTTTTCCTACCAATTAATCCTAATTCCTTGAGGAGAGGTTCAGGATTTATGAAATGATCATTAAAGTGATTGATTTTAACTGGTTCTCCCATTGCTATAGCCATTAATTGTGTAAAGTAAAACACTGGAATAGGTGATTTTACTACAGAATTCTTAGCCATAGCTTCTTGCTGTTGGTCTATGTTATAAGCACATAATGGACAAGCAACTACTAGTGCATTTGCTCCTCTTCGTTTTGCAGCTTCAACAATTTTCTCAACTTGAGAAGCAACAATATCTTCTTGATCTACTATGTGAAAGGAACCACAACAGAATTTGAATAAAGGAGACATTACTAGCTCTGCTCCTAAACTTTCAACTAAACTTTCTAAAACATCAGGCATCTCTTCATCGTCAATCTTAGCTTCTTCAGGATGTAATAACATGCAACCATAGTAAGGTGAAATTTTCAGACCTTCAAGCGGATTGACCACTTTTTCAGAGATTTTTTCATATCCTATTATATCTCGAAGAATTTCCAAGAAATGCTTTACTTCCATATCTGTTTCGTAAGTTTCTTCATCTTCTTCTAATTGATAATTAATCTTATCTAAAATTTCTTGATCTTTCTTAACTTCATTATTGACAATTTTTAGAGTACTATTACACATAGAACATAGAGTAACTATTTGATTTTGAGATTCTTCAAGTGTTTCAATATGTTTTCTTGATCTTGATAACACTCGAATAGGTGCAATACGTTTCATGATATTGTCTGAAGTCAGAGTATGGACTGTTCCACAGCAATTCCAATTCGGCATTTCAACTAGTTCAGCATCTAATTTCTTACTGACAGCTATAGCGGTTTCTTCAAACCCTTTAGCATTTGTTTTTAGATTACATCCTGGAAAGTAAGAGTATTGTACCATTTGCTAGATCATCCTGTTTTTTTGCGAAAATTGCTGACTAAAGCAATATTTGGAAGCTTATCTAAAGCTTCTTTAGAAATTTCAGAAATTATAACTTTTTCATAATCCTCTCTCAAGCAATACTCACGAACTGCTTCCATTAATGCTGCAACATCAATTTCTCGAGGGCATCTTACAGAGCATGTTAAACAACTTGAACAAACCCATTGAGTATTTGCTTTCAGAACTTTTTCTTTTTGCCCGATTTGAATAAGGTGAATAAGTTGACTTACTGTTCTATCCATTTTATCGCTGAAAGCACACCCTGCAGAACACTTACCACATTGATAGCAACTGTAGATATTTTGTCCTGAAATTTCTTCTATTTTTGCAATGAAGTCTTTTTCTTCTTTTCCAAATTTTAAATATTCGTATGACATTTCTCTACACCCCTTTATTCTTCTCCCAATGCCCCTATTAAGGCAAGAATTTGACTATCTGTATATCCTAGCTGATTGATAGCACCGTTCAAACAAGCTGCTGCACAGCTTCCGCATCCTTTACACAATGCTTCATTAACAAAAGCAACTCGTAAAGCGTGTCCGTATTTATTAATTGCATTAATTTCGATTGCACTATAAGGACAAGCTTCAGCACATAAACCACAACCTCGACATAGGTCTTCATCTACCTGAGCAATAGTTCCTTCAATTTCTAA
>JAGLOH010000264.1 GCA_023139025.1 Candidatus Heimdallarchaeota archaeon
AATCAAAGATTTAGATAAGAGTGATTTTGGTTCCAAATTGCTCTTCTTGGGTTTAGCTCAAACTGGTAAATCTTCAATAATTCAAGTTGCTTTTGAAAATAGAACTCCTGAAGAAACTGTAGGAATACCTGCAACTGTAGGAGTAAGAAGAAGATTGCTAGATTTTTCGGATATTTCATTGAATGTCTATGATGTAGGTGGACAGATAACCTATTTGGAAGAAGCTTTTGTTGATCTACGCGAGAGCATTTTCTCCAGTACTAAGGTTCTGTTTTTTGTAGTTGATTCTTCCAAATATAACGAGTTTGAAACAGCAAAGATGTATTTCAGAAGAGCTATTAGGAATCTTAATGAATATAGCCCTGAAGGGAGGATGTTTGTTCTAGCTCACAAAATGGATTTAATTCCAGCTGAAGAAAGAGAGAAAGCAATTAGTTCTATAACTGAAATTTTTGAGTTGGAAGAATATTCAAAAGTAGAAATATTTGAAACATCAATTTTTGAAGAAACTTTAATGGATGCTGTAGCAAAAGCTCTTGGTATATAATTATTATCTATACGAATACTAAAATAGTAATTTATAGTTTCTTGAGATATGCCAAAAGAACCTACTTATCCTATGTTGTTTTTAAGAACAAATGATATGAAAAAGACTATAAATTTCTATGAAAATATACTCAAATTTCCAATAGCTCTAGAGCAAAGTGGATGTGTTGTATTTAAAATAGGAAAATATGGTTATTGGGGTTTCTGTAAAACAGAAAAAGAGATAGAAAAACCTGAACAAGTTTGCTTGACAGTAGTTGTTGAAACAAAAGAAGAAGTTGATGAGTGGAATAAATATTTGATTGAAGAAAACGTTACACCAACGAGAGACCCTCAAGAAACAGCTCAATATAAGATTTACAACGCTTTCTATACTGATCCTACAGGTTATACTTTAGAAATACAAGCTTTCTCTTTGGAAGGGCGACCAGAAGGGCATGAAGATTTTGGAATATGATGCAACTGTGAGTGATTAGAATGAAGAGAGTTACTGGAATAGGAGGCGTTTTCTTTAAATCAAAAGACCCGGAGAAACTTAAAAAGTGGTATGTTAAGCACCTAGGGGTTCCGGTTGCTATAGAAGGATCAGACGAATCCTACGTCATCTTTAATTGGGAAGATCAAGCAAATAATAAAAGAAAAGGATATACTCTCTGGGGACCATTTAAGGAGGATTCAGGATATTTCAAACCTAGTGAGAAAAACTACATGTTCAACTTCACTGTAGATAACCTTGACAAAATACTCCAATCTTTGAAAGAAGAGGGTGTCTACGTTTTCGAAGAGAGAGAAGAACATCAAGAAGGGAAATTTGGTTGGATTATGGATCCTGAGGGTAATAAGATAGAATTATGGGAACCACCAAAAAAATAATCTCCTTCTATTTCTTTCTTTAAAAAATTCCATGACTTTTGGAATAAATTTTTAATACTTCATTTTCCACATAACTAAAGGTGTTATTATGGTTATCAAGGAATTTACATACAAAGTCCCTGAAATGTCTAAAGGATATGCAAATCAAACTCTTTACATTAATCTAGATAATTATGAGATTAGGACTGAAGAAGTAACAGATGATATGAAAAAGAAGTTCACTGGAGGAAAAGGGTTTGATTTATTTCTCATGTGGAAATATCTTCCTAGATATGAGAGAACAGAATGGGATGATTCAGCTAATGTTTTGTGTATTGCTGGAGGGCCTTTAGGTGGTACTACCAACTTTCCTGGATCTGGAAAGAGTATAGTAACTGCTATATCTCCTCTTACAGGATTAATAATTGACTCTAATGTCGGAGGTTATTTCGGACCTTTTGCAAAGCATTCAGGTTTTGATGCTATTGCTATTCAAGGAAAAGCTGACAAAGAGGTTTACATTTACATTGACGGTGAAGAAGGAAAAATAGTAATTGAAGAAGCCGAAGATCTTCCTTCAGAAACCTACAAGATTGGAACGATTCTTACAGAGAAGTATTGTGGAGAAGAGAAATTCAAGAGAGATGTTTCAGTTGTTTCAGCAGGACCAGGAGCTAAAAATACTCGTTGGGGTTGTTTGAATTTTAGCTATTATGATCCAAGACGAGGGTATGTAAGATACAAGCAAGCCGGACGAGGTGGAACTGGAACTGTTTTTAGAGACAAGAAGCTGAAAGCTCTTGTTGTTAAAAAAATAGGTGTTGTAACTAGAACTAATAATCCAGCTGACCCAGAAGCACTGAAAGAAGTAGGTAAAAAACATACTAAAGAAATGATAGACCTTGATCCTAAACAAAATGAAATGAGAATGATTGGTACTGCTCATCTTATACCAATAATGAACGATTATGATTTATTACCAACTAAAAACTTCAAGTATGGACGCGATCCTCAAGCAATAAAACTTGGTGCAGAAGTATATAGACATCTTTTCTTGAAAGGTCCTGATCCATGTTGGAAAGGATGTGCAGTTGCATGTACACACGGTGTTAATGAATTTGAACCTAAAACTGGACCTTATGCAGGTCAGAAGGTTTCAGTTGATGGACCTGAATATGAAACAATTGCTGGTGTAGGTTCAAACTGGTATGTTTGGGATCCAGAAGATGTTATTGAAACAAACTTCTATTGTGATAATTATGGATTAGACACAATTTCTATAGGAACGGGGATTGCTTTTGTCATGGAATGTTATGAATATGGCATTATTGATAAAGAGAAAACTGGAGGGCTTGAACTCAACTGGGGAAATCAGGAAGCTGCTATGGAACTAATTCATCAAATGGCAAAAGGCGAAGGTTTTGGTATGATTGTGGGACAAGGTATTCGAAGAATGAAGAAATACTTTGCAGAGAAATTTGGAGGAAATCCCAAATTACTAAATGATATTGGTATGGAATCTAAAGGTTTGGAGTTCAGTGAGTATATGACTAAAGAATCTTTAGCTCAACAAGGTGGATATGGATTTGCACTCAAAGGAGCGCAACATGATGAGGCTTGGTTAATCTTCGAAGATATGGTTAGAGGGAATTTACAAACTTTTGAGAAAAAGGCAGAAGCACTACATTGGTTCCCAATGTGGAGAACCTCTTTTGGACTTCTGGGGTTATGTAAATTGCCTTGGAATGACATTGTTCCTGAAGATAATAGAGATTTTGCAGCTGGAAAAATACGCAAGGAAGGGGCATTTGTTCCTGATGATTTAGCTGATCCTGCGAAAATTCCTGAACACGTTCAAAATTATGTTACATACTATACAGCTGTAACTGGTAATGAAATTGATTCAGTAGAATATATCCGTATGAGTGAACGAGTTTACAATTTCCAAAGAACACTTAACTTAATGCTCCTTCCCCCAGATGTAAACTTCAGAGATCTAGATTCTATCCCTTATAGAGCAATGGGTCCAGTAACAAAGGAAGAATTTTTATCACGTGAAGAAGAGTATTATTCCAAACAATTGAAAGAAGAGATCGGAGTTAATCCAGATGAAATGAGTATTTCAGAAAAGATGAATGCTATT
>JAGLOH010000265.1 GCA_023139025.1 Candidatus Heimdallarchaeota archaeon
TCATCAGCAACTTCTTTCTCTGCTGCCGTAATGACTACAGCTTTTTCTGGTCTCAGTTTTACAGGTATTCCATCGAGACAAACTATTTTATCAGCTTTAACATGCTTCTCGATCCAATTGATCAACCCTTCTGCCAAAACTAGATATGCTTCTTGAGGAACAGGATAGTCAATATTAATTAGTAAAATGGTTCCTTCCTTGTTAGCATATAGGAGATATGGATGTTTGAGAATATTGTCCATGAATATAGTTACTGGGCTTAAAAAATCAGATTTGAAAAATCCTATTTCTTCTAAATCTAGGTCTTCTATCATTTGTCTAGAAATAATTGGTCCAACAATTCCAGGGGTTGGAAAAGTAACAAAAACTACTGGGTTATTGAATACTACTTCTTTTGTTTGAACAATTAGGAAGTCGTCTTTATGAATGCAAATATCTTCTTTGAACTCTTTCATAATATTTTCACATATAGACAGTACACACATAGAAAAAAAAGTTTTCCCTTTGTCAAAACTAATTTTCCATCTCAGGTTGTTCTTTTCTCCTAGTTTCTACGATGATCATGCTCGTGATGATTAGAACTGCACCAATTCCAAAAATATAAGTTACAGAATCTCCAAAAAATGAAACAGCCCAGACAACGGATAAAAGTGGAACTAAAGCTTGAATCATTCCTGTTTGAGTCGTTGAAAGATAACCTAGGATATCCAACCAGAAAGAATATGCTAAAGATGTTGAAAGTACTGCGATTACAATCACCAAAAATATCCCTAGAAAATCTAAACTCATTCCAATTGGAGGAATTAGAAAAGCAAAGAAAACTAAATAAAAACTTCCCATTAGAAGACTTAAGAACGTAACTAACAAAGGATTGTCCTCTGAAAAATATTTTTTGAGCAAGACAGTATACAACGCCCAACAGAAGCCTGAACCAAAAGCAAGCAAATTACCTGATATGCTCCCTAAAGTGAAGTTTCCTATATCAAACAAGCTTTCATCGAAAATTACTAAGAAGAGTCCAACTAATGATATTGATAGAGCTATAGCATATGATTTTCTGATTTTTTCTCTTAATATAAAGAAAGCAACTATTGGAATCAAAATGATGTTTGCATTTAGTAAGAAAGAAGCTGAAGAGCCATCAGTAGCTGGATTTTTTACCGCTACGAACAATAAAACAGGCATTCCTGCGGCTGTTATTGAAACTAATATGTAAGCTTTCCACTTGTTTTTCAAAGAAGTTATTATTTGTTTGTTCTCAAAATCTTTCTGAAACTGTAGAATTACAAATAAAGCTACAGCTGCAATGAAATATCTAAAAAAAGCTAGCTGATATGGTGATAATTGAGCCTTTTGATCAATCAGATAATCCCCAACTACCGGTGTTAAACTCCAACCTAATACAACTGTAGAAGCTTTTAACAAGTGGATTATCTTTTTGTTCAATTCTCTAACCTTCAAGATGTTGGTTGTTGTTATATCTAGATATAATGCCAGTACATTTTTATCTCTCCCATTCAAAAAACTATCGTGAAAATCAAAATAATAACTGATTCAACATCTAATCTAACTGCTGAGCTAGTAGAACAGTACGATATTGATATTATACCTGCATTCGCAATTATTGACGAAAAAGAGTACATAGATGATGGGTCTACCCCGCCTGCAGCCTTCTATGAATTAATAGCAAATTCAAAATCTGCAAAAACTAGTATGCCCTCTCCGCAAAATGTTTTGAATGTACTTGAGGATAACCTAGATTATGATCATTTACTGATGATACATGTTTCTACTGTTCTATCGGGGACAATAAATGTAGTACAAAGTGTCATTAAACAGTTTAAGAGAAACAATAAAGATGCCCCAAAAATAACCATCTTTGACTCAAAAGGCTCATCATATTTTCTCGGAGCTATTGCAATAAAAGCATCTCAATTAGTTCGTCATGGGTTATTGCTTGAAGAGATCATTAAACAACTAGAGGATTTTAGAGATAATGATGTTCAAGTTCTTCTTACAGTCACTGACTTAACTCATATTTTTCAGAGTGGAAGGATAGGGAGGATACAATTTTACGTCGCTGATTTACTCCATACATATCCCATTCTAACTTTAGTTGATGGGGCACTAAAACCAGTAGGTAAAGATATTGGCAGTGAGAGAACTTGTAGAAAACTGATCAACATATTCACAGATTTTTACGAAAAAGATGATGAGGTTACATTGTGGTATGCAGAAACGGTTCCAAGTGAAACAAATGACCAATTCCGGCTGATGTTAGATGAGATTCAAGAACCTAAGATTAAGCAAATTATACCTTTTAAGGTTGGAAATGCAATTGTTTGCCATACAGGTACAACTGTTATGGGAATAATCTCAGCAAGAAATTTTGATTTAGATTAATCATGATTTTCTTTTTTCTTTTTAGTTTTATATTTCCTTTATCTAAAAAACTTAAAGCCAATATACTCTGTGGTATTCAAATCTCAAAAAAAGCTCTTATCTTTTCTTTGAGAACTTTAACCGAACTATGTCTCTCGAAACTAAATTCTTGCGAAAACCTTGTTCCTCTTGGATCTAGAAGTATGTGAACAGCTCTGTCTCCCTTATTGCGAATAGCTCTTCCGAAACTCTGAGCAAGTCTTTGAACCATAGGAATAGTCATGGTAAATTCTTTAGCAATTTTAGATCCAAATTGGCTTAGTAGATCATCATGAATTATTTGATTTTCCTGAGAAGGGGGTGGAAAGGGTAAAGTACTAACAATAATTCCTTTTATCAGACTTCTTCCATCTACTGAAAATTCAACTCCTTCACTTATTTTTGCACCTGTTACACAGAGTATCAGTTTTTTTTCTTCAGAACTAGCCACAATTGCTTGAAGAGTCGTTATATCTAAGTCACTTGTTTCAGCAACATCTGCATTTAAAACTCCAACATTCACTAGATCATCCATGTATTTGTAACTAGGAACAAATACTAGAGTATGACCATCTATTGCTTCAAAGATATTCTGAATTGTGCTTGAAATCAAAACAAAATATTCATGGGTTCTATTGTCGTATTTCCCATTTAATTTTTGATTTACAAGTACGTAATATTTGCTTTCAATGTCTTCTTTAGGAGAAAAAACTCTCAACATCTTTGAATTAGATAACTGGAAAATTTGTTGGAATGATCTTACTGGTTCAAAACTACCAGAAATCAAAACTAATCTCTTAGACTCTCTAAATTTCTTGAGAGTATCTGAAGATTGAATGTTAACTATTGATAATTTTTGCCCATCAGATAATAAAACCTTATCTTGAGCGGAAAGCAGGAAATGATAAACTAAATATGCGTAGAATGCTGGAGGACTATTTCTGCTTAACTGTGATTGAAGGAGAGAAAATAACTCGTCCTCTAAGGATTTTAGTTTATACTCGTCATAGCTGTTATCTATAACATTCTGGTTTTCAATAGCTTCGAGAATCTCATTATATATCGAGTGGGGAAGTTCTTTTGCTGCATTTTCTATAAATGATTTTTGGA
>JAGLOH010000266.1 GCA_023139025.1 Candidatus Heimdallarchaeota archaeon
CAAAAACTTTTGCTGCGTTTTCCTTAAGTTATTTGAAGAAAAAGATTGAGTTCTTTTTCCACATTTCTTTCTATGTTGAAACAGAAAAAATGATATGTCTGTACTATAAAATAACATAATGAAAGAATATATCGATAAAGAATTGGGGATCAATGATTACTGTTTTGGCTGTGGAGAATCCAATCCTATTGGAGCCAAATTAAACTTCTACAAGATTTCAGAAACATCCTTAGGAGCAGATTTTGAGGTACCAGACACTTGGGGTGGATGGGGAAAAATCGCTCACGGAGGTTTACAGACTGTCCTTCTAGATGAAGTCAGTGGTTGGACCATGATTACTTTATTAGAAAGAACAGGTTTAACAGTGAAAGTAGAAATGAACTTTCTAAAACCTGTTTACGTTGAAGATACAATTAAAATAGTAGGAGAAATACAAAAAGTAGAAGGGAGAGATATATTCATTCAAGGTTACATTCATGATTCAACTGGAGATATCTGTACAAAAGGCCTATTTACCTTTAAGGAAGTAAAAAAAGAAAAAATTGAAAGCCTAGCAGATATTAAATTTAGCAGCTAGTATGTTCTATAGCCTCGACTGGACAAGCCCCTATACATGCACAACACTCAATACAGTCATCGACATTTGGTGCTGTTGATTTGCCATCTACTAGTACAAACACATCAGAAGGGCAGACATCTACACAATCTCCGGCTCCAACGCATTTATCATGATCAATTTTTATTGTCCAATCATCAGAAACATATTCTTTAATTGACATCACTATCAAGATGTGAATACATTGCTTATGTTTATATTTTTTTCCCTAAAAAAGAAAAGAAGTTAACACAAAATACAACTAAGAAATAATGTATAGTGGGTCAAACATGATTATTGCTAGTATTGTAATTACCAATTGAGCAACAGAAAGCATAAGAATCATGTAGAGAAGTATTTTTGATAAAGGTAGAGTAAATTCTTCATTTCCTTTTTTGATGAAATATGTGTGAATTGAAAATGCAAAGATACCTCCAGCACACAGAAGTATTGATACAACCATACCAGTTCGGGAAGGATCATATAAAGTAATTAAACCCATAAAAATTAATGCAAGTATTGGTATATGCAAGATTACGAATCCAGTTATTCCTCCTTGCATTTTGAATAACTCCCACTCCTTCCAATAAGCAGATTCAATCTCATGTAGAATTAGAAATATAGCATTTATTGAATAAATCCAGAATAACGCCTGTAACATACTTGTAAATTGCAACTAATCATTTAAAATTTTATCCTCCAAATCCGAAAAGTTATTTATCTTTTATACTGCAGTTTAGTTATGTCATTTGAAGGGAAGACGATTATTGTTACTGGTGCAAGCTCTGGAATAGGTCTTGCTACTGCAAGGGCTTTCAAGAAGGAGAAGGCAAATGTGTTGCTGGTCGCAAGATCTAAAGAAAGATTGAAGGAAATTTCAGAAGAAATAGATGCAAAATATATCGCAATTAACATAACTGCTAAAGCAGCTGCAGAGCAAATAATAGGTGAAACAATTCTAGAATGGAATAAAATTGATATCTTAGTTAATGCAGCAGGTATTATTGAAACTGGAAGCATTATGAATACATCAATTGATGATTTTGACAGAATGATGGATGTGAATCTAAGATCTGTTTTTGTGCTTATGCAAACAGCTATTCCTTTCCTCAAAGAGAGCAAAGGTAACGTTGTCAATGTTTCAAGTGTAACCGGTATAAGAGCCTTCCCAGGTGTATTATCGTATTGTGTTAGTAAAGCAGCAGTTGATCATTTAACTAGATGTTCAGCTCTTGAATTAGCACCATTTGGGGTTAGAGTAAATGCTGTGAATCCAGGAGTTGTTGTAACTAATCTTCATAGGGCTAGTGGTATGAGTGAAGAGCAATATAGCAATTTTCTAGAACATAGTAAAGAAACTCATCCTCTTGGGAGAGTTGGTACACCTACAGAAATAGCAGAATTGATATTATTCTTAGCTTCCGAAAAAGCTCTTTGGATAACAGGAGAAACTGTTAGTATAGATGGCGGAAGATTTCTAACCTGTTTACGCTAACCTAAATGATATTTTTCTCCTAATCCTTTTAGAAGTACATCTCCATGGAACGAACTGAATTCTGCTGGTTTTTCTGTGTGAACAGGAATTACTTTCTTAGGATTGAGTTGATTCACCATTTCTTGAATTTCATACCCAGAAGCATGACCAGAGCAATGAAGTTGTATATAGGGATGAAGACCAAAATGCTTAAGCCAGTTATCAACTTTTATCTGATCCAATTCCATTTCTTCATCAACAGGTTCAGTTATAGATCTAATGTAAATTGATTCTTCAGGAGGTTTAATATCAAAAAGATATTTTAATTCAAAAAAATCACATCTGAAAATATACTTTTCTGGATTGCTATGAATTTCATCAGCTGTTACACTATTATCTTGCTCAATGAATTGGTTTTCCCAACTATGATAATCTTGCATTTGTATTTCCATAGGATAATTCATATCATTAATAACACCCCAACCTTTCCTTGGAACGAAGATTTTCACCTCATCTAATCTTGGTACATGTGTAACACCATTTTCCTCTAATGTTTTGAGAGTATAGGCTTGTCTCATATTAATTACCAAGGAGCGATCTGTATGTTTTGCTCCTTCTATGAAAGAACGCATCCTATCAGTATCTCTTACGGGAAAATTAACGATTATTAAACCACGCACATTTTCTATTACGGAGAACAAATCTTGTTGAAGGTCCAGTTCTCCATAGCTTTTGTGATCTTGAATGTTAGTTCCCTCACTGATGAGTATTTCTGGATCAAAAGCTGCTGCTTTTTCCACGAAGAATTGACTGAAATTTCCTTTTAGACCATGAAAACGTATATCACCTGTATAAACAATAGACCCCTCCGAGGTTTCTATTACGAAAGAATTAGCTCCAGGGACAGAATGATCTACAGGAAAAGGATGAATAGTTATATCATCTATTTTGAAATTAGGTTTGAAGATATTGACTTCTCTTTGTATAATTGAACTTCTGTCTTTAACAGTCTTTGTTGCATCACGTTTACTCTTTCTGATTTTGAAAGACTCCTTGATTCGAGTATATTCATGAAAACCATATGATGATTCCTCAAAGACTTGCAAAATTGCTTTACATCCAGAAGAACAATATGCGGGGATATCAGAACGAACATAGGAAAGAAATCCTGCATGATCTAGATGAGGATGTGAAAGAATGACCCCATCATATTTTGGCTCAGGGCTACTTTCCCGAAACCGTTTTTCATAGTCTTGTCTATAAAGTCCAGTAAGATTAGGGAGTAATCCTAAACTCATATAATCACTAATGATACTATGTCTTCTTGGTTGGAGATAGTGAGAAAAGAAATCGCCATATTTTCCGAAGCTTAAACCAAAATCGAAAAAGAGTTTTGTATCCCCATCTTCTATCAGAATCTTATTTCCTCCTATCTCCCCAACTGC
>JAGLOH010000267.1 GCA_023139025.1 Candidatus Heimdallarchaeota archaeon
AGCCCCTATTGTTACTGTAGGTGTCAATCCTAGTGAAGTATCAAAAAATGTTTTGCCTATCCTATCTACTAGAAAGACTGACATTCCATATCCTCCTGCAACTCCTAAAAATGATCCAATTAATCCGAGGATTACTGATTCTACCATAAACAGTCTAACAATTTCTCTTCTTCTAGCTCCAATTGCTCTTAATATTCCTAGTTGTTGTATTCTATCCTCTACTTGTATTAGCTGAATATTTACTAAGAGTAAAATTCCTGAAAAGATAATTAACGCTCCAAAAAGATTGAAAGCTAGTAGAACATCAGCTAAAACCTCATCTGTTACTTCTAATAGTAAAGCTCTAAAAGCTACTATAATCAAGCCATTATTTTCTGCATCAAGAATCAATTTCAATTGACCCTCTATAAACATTGCATAGTCATTATCAACAGGATTTTCATCGTGATTAGAACTTAATGCTATATTTAATTCTGTAATCTGATTGGGTGCAAAACCTACTATAGATCTAATATTATCGATACTTGTCCAAATTACTCTCCCACCTAATTCTTTCCCCTTACCCTCATCATTGAGAAAACCCACTACTTGCATATCATAAGTTTTGTAATCAAATTTAAGTCCAATAGGATCAAACTCTCCTATTCTTATTTTGATATTCGATCCTACTGTAATGTTCAAATCATCTTTCAGATCAGGACCTAGTAAAACATGTGATTCATTTGAAAAATAGTCCATTAAATCAAGCCTTCTCATTTCCGTGCCATTTTCATCATAAAACTTACCAAATACTGGATCCTCATTTAATTCCACACCCGTAAGACTTACACCCTTTTCTAAATCACCTGATTCAAGATTATAAACAGCTACATCTTGTGTTATTCTAGCATTAATAGCAGCATATTCAATACCTGAATTATCAATTGTATCAATGATTGATTCGTAATCAGTAATTGGTAAACCAAATCCACTGATTATTATATCATTCTCTCCGATAGCATCTGTAAAGAAGTCTACAGCTGTTGCAGTAAAACTAGTAATTGTAATCTGCACTCCCACCATTAGAGATACACCAAGAGCAATAGCTATCAAAGTACCTATGTTTTTTCCTAATCTTCTTTTGAAAGTTTTTTGCATTAAATTGTTAATATAACTCATGATTATTCATTGCCTTGGATTCGTAATTATACGTGGTGTAGACTTATTTAAATATATAAATCATCTTTTATATAAAAGAAAATCGACCTCACCATTACTATTATGTTAACTAAACATTATTAAAATGTTATATTGAACAAAATATTATGACAGACATTTATCAAACAAAATCACCTTTTGAAGGAGAAAAAGTTAGATTAAGACCTCTAGAAAAAAGTGATTTAGACGACATTATGAAACATTGGAATACTTATGAATCACGTGTCGGTTTAGGAACAGTTATTCCTATGTCTACTATGATGGAGGAAGAATTCATTCAACACTCTCACGAAAAAGCTAAATCAGGAAAAGGGTTTAATTTCGTAATAGAAACACTAGAAACCAAGGAATTCTTAGGTACATGTGGTATCGAAGATATCATGCAAGAAAACAGATCAGCTGTCATTGGTATTTCAATTCACAATCCGAAAAATCATAACAAAGGATATGGAACAGACGCAACGATTTGTTTGCTTAAAGTTGGTTTTATGGTGTTGAATTTTCATAGATTAGAATTGATGGTAATGGATTACAATAAAAGAGCAATCCATGTTTACGAGAAGATTGGTTTCAAAGAAATAGGTTTGAAACGAGAAGCACATTTTCTTCAAGGTAAATATCATGACGTCTATATTATGGACATCCTAGCCAAAGAATTTGAAGATTTACATTAAATTAGTTTTTTCATCGACCTATTGCACAAGTTTTTTAATTAAGTGTGAAAACAAAAATTTGTTCGCAATGAATATTATTTCTACAGAGAACAATAAGGAATCTAAATCTCCAATTAAAATCTGGGTTCTAGTTTCAGCTACTGGTTTAGGAGCATTTCTTGCGTCACTTGATGGAACAATTGTATTTATAGGCTTGAAAACTATTAGAGATAGTCTAGGAGTTTCACAAAACGCAGTCCAGTGGATTATCTTAAGCTACTTATTAACCATGATAGCTTTTACAACTATTGCAGGAGATTTAGGTGACAGGTTTTCCAATAAGCTGATTTTTCAAATAGGAATGATTATATTTTCATTGGCTTCTCTCCTCTGTTTCTTTTCTAAAACGCTCCTTGCTTTGGTTATTTTCAGAGTATTACAAGGAATAGGTGCTACTGGTTTAGTAGCTAATGGTATGGCCTTAATTACTAGATTTACAACGAAACAGAATAGAGGGTTAGCAATAGGTTTGCATTCCTTAATTATTGCATTAGCTCTATCTATAGGACCAGTATTGGGTGGTGTTATCACCGTTTATCTTCGCTGGGGATGGATATTTTTGATTAATGTTCCTATAGGTATAGCAGGATTATTCTGGGTTCAAGTTATTATCCCTAAAACACCTCCAATTGAAGAAACAAGAAGAAAATCAGATATTCCAGGTTCTACATTTTTAGCATTCGCTCTCTTTTTAATGGTGTTTAGTTTCAGTATCTTTGCAAGCATTTTTGACGAAATGAGTCTTTTTGGTAATTATACTGCTTTGTGGAGTGGAATATGTTTAGGAATGAGCATATTATTATTTATAGCATTTATTTTATGGGAAAAAAGAACGGATAATCCTTTGGTGGATCTATCTATGTTTAAGAATAGAAGATTCTCTGTAGGTATTTTCTCAGCCGTATTTGCTTATCTAGGGCTGTGTGTTATCATCTTTCAGCTGCCATTATTTGTTCAAGATGTTCTAGGTTTATCTCAAATAAAAACTGGATTAATAATCTTAGGAACACCAATAGCTATGGCAACAACAGCTGTTATTTCTGGATATTTATCTGGTAAAATTGATGCGAAATATATTACTACACTTGGAATCGGTACCATGACACTTTCTCTTGTGTTCGGAGCGGTTTTTGTAACAGCTGATGTAAAGAACTGGATTCTTGTGATTATAGCAATTATTATTGGTATTGCACTAGGAGCCTTTATTGCGCCTAATAATACTTCTGTTATGTCATCATCTCCAGAAAATAAACTAGGTGTTGCGAATGGTCTTCTCAGCTTATCTACTAATGTTGGATTTAGTTTAGGAACTGCTTTGGCAACAGCTATTTTCATATATAGTCAAAATTATTACCAAAGAAAAAATGGTGGAGACTTAGCTGATGTAGTTAATTATGTACCTGCAATGAAAGTTCTTTTTGCAGTTTTTGCAGTTTTCATGCTCTTTGCTACAATATTCTCTTGGTTCAGAGGGCCAGATCCGTTTAAGAGGAAAGATTAAATCTTACAAAAGTTTACAACAAGTCTAATTGTTTCGACTATATCATCAACCTGAAGTAAACCTGCATTAGCATGTATATATCTACATGGGACAGAAAC
>JAGLOH010000268.1 GCA_023139025.1 Candidatus Heimdallarchaeota archaeon
TTTCATTAATTTCTGCCTATCTGGTCCAGATTCTAACCTCTCTTTATTACTTAGCAGATATTTGTTTGTATTTGGATAGTTCTCTAGTGAATCAATCTTTGATGGTAAAATGGCTTGTTTTTCTACTTTCTCCTTAATAACCCACTTTTGCACATCACTATTTGTTACAAAAGGAACAAGTACATCTGATTCAATTGAATATTGTGTAACTTTGGATTTTGGAATTACAAATATATCTTTTACACCTGGAGATAAACCTTGAAAAACTTTAGAGATGTTGCCTAGTTTTTCCATTGAAGTGTTAGTTTCTAGACTTCGTAAGTACTCATTATGAGGGGATATTATCCATTTCTCTTTCCCTAAATAAGATTGTTTATTTGTAAATAATTGCTCATTGAAAAGCTTGTTAATTTTTTCTTTTTGAACGGTTGATTCAATGAAGAAATTTTTTACTGATGAAAAAGTTTGAGAAGGACGGCTTTCTTCCAAGGTTAAAATACAAGTGGAAATGTTTAACCAGTTTCCCTCATCTTTGAAAATCTTATTGCCTTCCAAATCTATAATTTCTAAGATGTTCCTTTTTAGGAGATCTTCCCTAAGTTTGTCTGCGTATTTGTTTTCAATCCAGTAATTAGGGATGATGAATGAAAAAATACCTCCCAAATTCAACATATCAATGGATTGTTTCACAAAATAATAATAAATATCAGAAGAAGAACGAAAAAAATCCTTCCACAAATGTGAAGATTTTAAATAATCATACAAAATCTGAGTATTTTCATCGATCAAGACCATTTTTTTTAAATTAAAATAAGGAGGATTTCCGATTATAACATCAAATTTATTGTTTTCCCCGAAATTATCTTTCCAAGAAAAGGGATTGAGTTTCTCTGCTTTTTTTATACCCAGAATATCAAAAGCATCTAAACCCACTATACTATTACCACATTTTAGATTTGGTAAATCACTGTTCTTTAGTAAAGGATACTGCTCTTTCAGGACATTTTTGCATGTATCCAAACTACTCGTATCCAATTCTATTCCATAAATATTTGAAGATACAAAATGTTGAAAAAACTCACTTTTCTCTTCATTATCTACTGAATCGAATCCTTTGAGTATGGTGTCTAATTTGTTAAGTAGTCCAACAATGAAATTTCCAGATCCAATTGCAGGATCACAAAACCTAAGTTTGAGAATTGAACTTTGAAAATCTCTGAAAGAATCAAAAGCAAGCAGATTATTTGTTTGAAGATGAAAAAAAACCCTCTCTACCATGAAATCAACAATAAAACTTGGAGTGTAGAAAGCTCCAGTTTGTTTCTTTGCTCTATTGGGGCCTATCATCTAATATCTAAAATGTCACAGAATGACAAATATAAAACTATCTACTAAGAAGCTTCTTTCCCCCCCAAGCAACAAAAATGAAAAACTTACTCAAACTCAAATTCTGCTACTTCTCCACCAACGACATGATAGTGAATATCTATCTTTTGATTTTCAGGTATCTTTTCTTTTTCCATTTCTTCAGCAATTTCCTCTTTTAATCTTGCAAATTTAGCAGCTATTTCTGTCAAGAGACTAAGAATCTGAAAAAGATGTCGAGGTTTAGAAATCTTCATATCCAAAGGAAAATTGGATATACTTCCAAGAGGATAATTCTCATTCATTGGCTTAGCTCTCTTTTTGAAAGCTTTTTCAGCTGTTTCCAGATTGTTTAACATCATACTCTCAAGATAGTGATTATAAGCAATACTCCTTCTTTCCTTATCTGTAATAATACCCAAATCAGGATGCTCAGAAATCATTTTCATGTACATTTGAGCGATTTCCTCATCCGTTTGTTCTAATATTCTTTTGTACGCTTCTTCCATTTTTGTTTCTAATATTTCGAGAGGTGGTCCTCCAAAATTCTTTTCAGCTATCTTAGAAAGTTTATAGAAAATCCCTTTATTCTCACGAGTTTTCTGATTATCAACAACTAGTAACTCTGGTTCTCTGGTTAAATCTTTCAAATGATGATAAATTGTTGCCTCATTTTTCCCTAGAATTTTAGCTAGTTTCTTAATGTTTGCTGAACCAAAATTATTGATTGCCATAATAATACCGTACCTGGTCTCAACCTTGTAAACTTCATTTACTCTATCAAGAATCTTTTTCCCTTGTGCCTTTAGTTTCTTATAGTCAACTTCGATTTTTTCGGATTTGTTCATTTCCAAGTCGCCCTTTAATCCTCTATAACAACACTTTCATCGAAACTATATAAATTTAACCGTCAAATTAATTTGATACCGAAATGTTTAATAGTGTTTAATAGCAGCAACATTTGATGATTAAATTATTATGACAGTCAAACGATTAAATATGAGAGAGAAAAAAGGTGTAAGAAATGAATATGAAGATTGAAACTGAAACTAGCGAACTAAAGATGCGAGCATGGGATTTTGAGAAAGATCATGAAAATGTCATTAAACTATTAGATATCGTTTTTGAAAAAGAATTGGAAGCAAAGGGATTGAATGTCAAAGTTATATTTGATGAATTCAAAACTATGCTTCCTCTTATGAATTTCTTAGGGATTTTTTCTAAAAATTATAAACATATGCTAGATGGTTATGTTTTTGAAAAAGAAGACGGAGAAATTGTTGCTTCAGTTAATATAGGGTTTAGTATCTTTCATTGGGAAGTAGCTATGGTAGCTACTCATCCTGATTATAGACGACGAGGGTTGGCTAGACAGCTTGTAACAAAAGCAATTGATCATGCTAAAGAACTTGGAGCTAAGTTGTGCGTGTTAGAAGTTTTAGAAGTAAATGAACCTGCTTACAAATTATACCGTAGCTTAGGTTTTGTTCATTATGACAGTATCACTAGACAAAAACTAGATTTTAGTAAACTTTCTGATATTCCTACTGTAGATTTTCCTGAAGGATACAAGCTTCGAAAACTTGATAGGAACAAGAAATCTAACCAAGCAAGATATGATTTAGACTTGAGGGTTACTCCTGAAGATGTTCAGGTTTTTCATCCCATTGATAGAAGAAGATATTTCAAACCACTATTGATTCGATTGATACGACCTTTAGCTAAGTTTCTACTCAAGATTAAACGTTTTGATTGGTTTATCTATAATGGAGAAAATATCGTAGGTCTTGTTTCTGTATTTCCAAGCAGAAAAGAAGATTCACCTCACAGTATAGAGTTGATGCTTGATCCAGCTCATAGTCAAGTTCTTTCGGAACCAATGATAGCTCACAGTTTAGAAACTCTCAAGAAAAACACAACAAATGAAGAAAACATACTTGTAGAGTTTAGAACTTCTGAAACACTACAATTGGAAAATGCTAGAATGTATGGGTTTGTTGATATAGAAACAATGCATCTGTTAGGATTGAAACTTGACGAGTAATTCAAGGCATTTCTCATTCGGACAATTGATATGTCTTCAATGGGTTATCTGATGCAAGGTAGATTCGGATGGGAGATTTCTTTCTAACACACAA
>JAGLOH010000269.1 GCA_023139025.1 Candidatus Heimdallarchaeota archaeon
CATTTGCAAAAAACTCAGCTTGTGAGTGATGAACCCAGCCTTCATATTCACTTAGAATGATACTTGTAGTTAATCTAGCAGGAACATTGCCCGCTCTACACAAACTTACGAATAGTGATGAAAATTCTGTACAATCTCCTAACTTGTTTTCTATAGCGTATGTAGCGCCATAATCTCCATCTTGAGGAACATAGACTAAATTCTCCTTTACATACTTCAAAAACGCTAATACTTTACTTAGTGGAGAATGGGAAAGGTATTTCTTCGCTATATTAGCAATGCTATCATTAGAGGATTCAAGAAATGGTTCGGATTTAGTATATTTCTTGAAGACCTGAGGATAAAGGGTTTCGATGTTTTGTTCTTCACCTCTTAAACGTGTAATATCATAGGCAACCAAACGAGTAACAATATCTGCTTTATATGCAATAGTTATCTTCTCTCTAGGATTAATTTGATGAAAATAAAATCTTAGCCATCGATTCCCATCATCATCAGTAATTAGTTTTGTTGGTTTGTGGTTGCTCTCAGCGTTCAATACTTGCTGAATAGGCGAGATAGATGGTGGTATCATAACATCAAGAACAAAGTTGTTCAGAGGAAAATTATTTGGATTTTTTAGTTGAACTCCATAGAATAGAATCCAGCGATAAATCAAATGTTTATTTGTACGAATATTTACTTTTTCTCTTAACTTGTAATCTCCTTCAATTTGGAGGAAATAGGTACCAGAATATAAATCAGGAGTTATTGGAAAAGAGTAAATTTTCCTTAAACCTGTTTCTTCTAATCTTACTTGATCAGAATCAATAATAGTACCAATGGGAGAAATTAGAAGAATGTGCAATTTCTGATTTTTTCTACTCCCAACAAAAGGAACAGCTTCCTCTTTACCTGAGATCAATATACTGTCCCCTATCTCTAAAGCCAAATCACTAGATAAGGGTCTTGCCTTATTCTGTTTAACATGAACAATATTAATCATGTGAAGCCACTACTTAGTAATGCAAATCGGCAAAGGATAATAGTACTTATACCTGTTCCTACTATCAAAACTAGCTTAAAATTTCAATTTAAATATACGTATTATTGTCGGAGTGTCTGAAGTATCTGTTTTCCCTATTTTTCCAATTCATTCCAATTATTGAAATAAATAGTATTCTGGGGATTATAGTTTTTAATCTTATTTTTGTCGGGAACTCCGTTTCAATTTTCTTATCAGAAAAGTTTAATTAGGAGAATATTTCTGTATTAAGTGCACAAATGTGCACGGTGAAATAAATGAAAAGAAAATATATTTTCAGTTTAATTCTAATTGTGGGAATGATTACCGGCATGACAACAACAAATGCATATACGACTACACTTGATTTCACTGGTGTAACAATAGCATTTGATATTTCTCATGGAGGTTATCACACAACAGAAGCAGATTTAGCTCCAATAATTGGTAATCTAACAGCTGCAGGTAACACAGTTATCTACATTAATGAAACTTGGGGAATACCCGATGACGTAGCCGTTTTATTCCTAACACAATCCGACGACAATTATACAACTGCTGAAAAAGCAGACATTAAAACTTGGTTTGAACTAGGTGATAAATTACTTTGGGCATCTGGAGACTCTGATTACGGTGGTTTCTTCAATCCATGGTCCATAAATCAAGTTCTTGACACCTTAGGTGGTATAATCAGACTTGGTGGTTGTTCAATTGAAGATCCAGATTTCAACGATGGCTCTGCCTATCGTACAGCTCCTGGCGAAATTGGTTATGGAGACCCATTATATGATGATATAGCTATAGCTGTTACAACTGGTATGACTGCTGGTATAATCGCTCATGGTCCATGTGCAATTATTGCATACAATGGATTTGATTACAGAGATCTAAGATACGGAAAATCAGTCTTTCCAATAGTAGTTAATGTGATTTTGACTTACGGTGAAAACGCAACAGCTGCTGACTCTGATACTAGCATAGGAGATTTAGACGTATATGACGGTTTACCTGGTGGACTTTTCCCAGCTGTTGTACATGAAAACTTTACTGACATTGGAAGTAACTTAATTCTTTCAGGTGAAGCTATTTATACAAACTACAAATTCATGTATGGTCAAAACACTGAAAATGGCGCATACAATGGTGGTATTCACTTTGGTCAAATGTTAGTTAATAACATCCTCAACTACTTCGTTGTTGAACCAGAAGAACCAGAACCAACCAATGCATTTGCTCTAATTCCATTAGCAGCAATTGGTGTAATATACGCTATTTCCCGCAGAAAGAAATAATCCTTTTCTTCTCTTTTTTCTTTTTCTTTTAGTTTAAGGTAAGTTCCATTGAGGGTACATTTTCTCATCTAAATTGTTAAATATCGAATTCTTAAGGTATAATTGTAATAAGGCGTGAGAAACATGGTCATCATCTGGGGTTACACACCTTCTGAAGCACTCCCCAATAACAAAACCGTTGGAGAAGGAGTAAACGAAATTAAACAGCTATTTTCTGCTATACTTTTTAAAACTGGAATTAAGGGAATTTGTGTAAATCTAGAAGGAATCTCGCAAAGACCTGTTGTTAAACTAGGTTTAATGATTGATTCTGAATCAATCTTTGAAACTAGTTTTTCACCAGAAAGAGCAAGAGAATACTCATTCGAATTAGATGAGACAGTTTTTCCCAAAACAAAAATCGAGGTTGTAATGTCGGTTTCCAATGGATCAGTTGAAGTTGCTATTTCTCCAATTGGGATAGGAATGGGTTTTCAAAAACAGGACGATAAATTTGTTCCAACAAATCACTTAGCTCTAGGTGTAATTATTCTCTAGTGCTCTAGTTTCTTTCTCATTGATAGTAATTTCACAGAATAACCCAAATTCTTGTAAAATTCTGCTCCTCCTTCATTCAGAAGATGCACATACAAAGTTAATTCATCTGCTTGATTCTCTCTAGCAAATTCCTTCTCGAATTTTGCCATCAGTTTCGTACCTATTCCTTGTCGTCTAAAACTTTCAACTACTGCTATGTCTGAGATATGAGCTATTACTCGTTTCTTGAAGAAACCTGTATGTTTCTTTGTATAACCAAACAAGAACCCAATTATTTCTTCTTCTACTTTAGCCACATAAACTATCTGCGTTGGCTCATGCAATGCTTTTGAGACCATAAAACTGAAGTTTATTTTTCCATCTTTATCTAAGGTAAAATCCTCATCTATTTGTGAATGCCAATCTATAGTCTCAACCCAGATATTTACAATGTCTTTAATATCCTCTTTTTTTGCCTTTGATAGTTTTACTTCCCTTAGGTCATCTGTTTTTGGGCTCATTATATGATAGTATACTTACTAGTTTCTATTTTTTACTATAGGTAATACTCAAGAAATTTGTTTAGAAGATAGTGAGCAATCTTTTTATTATTCATTTTTTTACTCGTCTATTAGTACTTATGGAACATTAGAATTATGTATAGGTGAAGTAATTCATGTTGG
>JAGLOH010000027.1 GCA_023139025.1 Candidatus Heimdallarchaeota archaeon
AGAGTAATGATAAAGCAAGAATGGTTACAAAGAGAATTTTACTTTTCATTTTCATTGATTTGTCTCCTTCAGAGCATAAAAAGAAGGAATGTTTTTAACTTTAACTCTTGATGTCAGTAAACTACGAGCTTACATCAAATTAAGGGTGCTTTGAAAAGCTCTAACTATATCTATATTTTCAATTACAGATGATTTTGCTACTATTTCAGGAAGTTGAAGATTAATCCAGTTCATAGCATCTTCCATTTTTTTCCGCATACTTGGGTCTGTTATTCGAAATATATCGACAAGTGTATCAAAATTAACATTAGAGTTAGTTTCGAGTGCTTCTAACCAATTTCGTAGTGTAACAATTCTTTGAGAGGGTAAAATGAACTCAACACTGTTATTGATTCGATTTGTTACTACAACTCCTTTGATTTTTACGGGCATAAGTGAAATAAATTGACCCCCTAATTGTGATCGAAAAAGCAAGGAAAGTATCTTTGTTTTGTCATTTATTCGCAATTTAGAGTATAAATGTTCATAATCAACCAGAGTTGTACCAAAGAAGATTTTGGTATCTCCATGTTCAATATTCAAAACTGATTTCGATTCTAGGATTGTATTAAGATTATTTGTTTTGAATCTAATTGAAATGATTCGTGGTAAATCTTGAGTTAATTTCTCTAAAACTTTGTCGATGTCACCCTCAATAACTAAATCATCACCTGATCTTGAGAAACGAGGATCAAACAAGCGTTTTATTGTTACGGGTTCTTCTTCAAGAGCTGAATACAAATCATTCAAGCTCTCAATGTTGAGGGATTTTTGTGATATTCTAATCATTGTAGCTTCAGGCAGTGAAAACACCCCATTTAACTAAACCAAGAATCAAGGGATTTTTGTCCTTCAATTGATTCTACCCAGGAAATACCTATGGTATCCAGCAATTGTATCAATGTAGATTTAAGTAGTTCTTTAACTTTAGGTATATCCACATCTGATTTTTCAGCCAATTGAATTGGTTTTACAGAACATTCTTTGCTTTGGCTAATTTGGTCTGAAAGCTTAATGGATTGAGCTTGAATCTTAAATGGTTTAGTTTTGATAAAACTAATCAAAGACCCTACAGTTGGTTTTTCACCATCAGGAAATGCTAACATAAGTTGAACTGCAGCTTGTAAAGGTTGAGTCCAACTATCATATTGCTCAATTTTCTTAGATAGAGTTACACTAATTGCTAGATCTTCAAGTTCAAAATTCCTTTTAGATATCTTTTGGTTAACAGCTTGTGTTATTCTTATTATCTTCTTCTTAGTTTCTTCTAATTCTTCCGGGGTTTGAACATCTGTTAAAATTTCTAATGCTTTTTCAAATGGTCTTTTTGCTAAAATTGGCGTATTCTTCTTCCTACCCATCAAACCCTTTACTATTGGATATCCTTTAGTTGTGATTCCAAAGTAGTTTTTCTTTCTATCCGAAAGTCCACAATAACGGAATACATAATCGGTCCCTAATTCGATCTGAAAGGTTTCCATGCTCCATTTTTCCAATTCCTCGATGTTTTCGGGGGTTGGTTTGTGTATGAAAATACTATCTGTATCCCCATACAAAACCTGCAATCCTAATTTCTCTTCGCTATATTTCTTTGTTTTAGAAATTGCTTCTCGAGCAAGAGCCGCAGTTGACTCTGCCACAGGAGGGCAATACAAAGCAAAATTATCTGAACCAAAAACACCATAGGAGGCGTTAAGTAGTACTTTTAGAGAAGATTGTATGACATCACTAAGTTTTCTTTCTTCTTTGCTTAACGATGAATCTTTTGCTCTGTCTTTGAACCAGTAAACCCTGATATCCCTTATGAATCCAATTAGCATGGAACTTATACCCACATGCTTTTCACATATCCAGTGACTGGTTTCTGGTATTTTGTTCTTCTTGCACTCAATATGATTACAATTCAAAGTTTCATATGATAGATTTCTAGTTTTTATGATGGAAGGATAGAGACTAGCAAAATCCATTACATGAACATCCCACCATACACCAACTTGTGGATCTATTACAATTGCCCCTTGATACTTCTTTCCCTTAATGATGGCTTCAGTTGATGTACCTCCCTTTAATTGAAGAATATCCTCTCTCCTTGGGATTAAATAATTTCGGAATCTGTGTTCAAAATACATCCAATTCTGGATCCATATACTAATACTTGCTCGAGTAAAATCATCTATTGGCATTTTTGTAATTCGAGAAAGCATTACTATTAAGTTAATTACTTGATCATTATTGAAACTGGTTAATTCAAAGGTTATTTCAGAATCTCTTCCATTGTATTCGATAAGTTCCTCCAAATCCAAGTCCCAAATATCTTTTTCATGTTTAAGTTTCTCCTTGCCTAGAATTGTTTTTCCAAGTTCATCAAGGGTTATTCTATCATAAACACCCCCAAATGCATAAATTCGAATGGCGGGTTGTCTAAAAAATCTATATAAATCAAGATGTATAGAGTGGGAAAGGAAAACGTCTTGAGATCTTGTTCGTACAAATGGATTCATCTCTTCATCAATTTCAAGTTTTTTCGCTCTATTATCTAGATACAAGAAATCAAAACTATCCCCATTAAATGTAATAACGATAGGATATCTGCTCATTTCATCAAAAACTGCTAGAAGCAACTCTTTCTCATCATCAAACTCTTTAACCTTTATTGAAATTTTGCTTTGATCTATTTGTTTTTTTTCTTCATTAAGCACAAAAACAGTGGTTTCTCTCTCTTCATTTGTTAAGCCTATTGAGATTACTTTCTGTAGGGCAGCATGAGGATCTGGAATCTTGTTTTTTTCACTCTCAACTTCTATATCCACTGAACACCTTCTTATTTTAGGAATAGGGGCAAAGAATATGGGAAGATACTGCTCTACTAATTGCAAAATTTCATGAGATTGTCCTTTAAAAATATCAAGTAAGTTGTCTTTAACTTCATTGGGTATTTTAGGTTCCACTCTTTGTAGTTTGTTGTTTTTAACTTCATAGAACAACCCAGGGACTAGTCCATTGTCATAGATATAATTCAAATGATATCTAATGTTAGCCTCAAAAGAGGGGCTGATTTTTTCCCTATAACTATTATCTCTCCCCCCAATTACTAGCGGATTTGTTGCAATTACCTTTGATAGAGTTAATTCTTTTTCATTAAGTAGACTATATTTCTTAATAACCTCACAACCGATAAACTCTTTTTCATTTGCAAGTTTTTTTTCTACTTCAGCTTTACTTACTGTAGTGAGCAAATATGGCAGGTGGTTTGTTGTATCATACCATCTGAAAACTTTACCTTGTTCTGGGTTGAACAGTTTTACATATGCCTTCTCTTTTTTACCATCATATTTTACATCAATAAGATAGGAAGAGGATAGATTTTCGGGAGCAAGATGAACATAACTGCTTCCCTTTTCTTCAAAGGATTCCCCCTTCGAGTTATTAGCTGGTTTTTTATTTGTGTTTAGAAAAGCTACTTTAGTTGAAGTTGATTCTTTATTGTCTCTTATGTTGATCTTTGAACTCAAATCTCCTTCTTTCTCTTTATCAGAATCTGCTTTGTTTGAATCTTGAATAAAACTCATTAGACTTTTATGAGAATTTTTATTATCATTTTTCACTATAGATCTACCCATTCTTCTATTTTGATGCTCATCTCTAAATTGCACACGCTAGTTTTATTGTTAGTTAAAGATATCAAATATATATTTTGACTATTATTGGTATTAAAACCAATTTACATAATCCAATTTATAAATATGATTTTGTCCTCTAATATTTTATTGGGTTTAAATATAAAAATCAAGTGTAATTTATGGGAAGAAAGTTGATAGCTCATGTAGACTTCGGGACCACCTCCCATCATGGACTGTGGTCAAGATACAAGAGCATGGGAATCCCTCCTTATATTCAATCTGTAAAAGGGAAAAACAAGCGATCCGAAAGCACTCTCTGAGTGTGAACGGGGTAGGAGGATACGTGATTTATCCATTAGAACAAGTAAGAGCTGGAATCAGGTCATCTTTCAGTTCTAATAATGATTTCTATAAAAGCACCTTAAACTGACTTCTAGATACTAAGAAATCATAACATTTATTTCCCTTAAAGGCACTTTCTTCCCACTAATCTTATTTAATACTAATTTTTGATTATCTCATGAAATCAACAATTGATAAATTGAAAAGGGTACACTATCTTAAGCTTGAGAAAGGGGATAATATACTAGAAAGCATAATTTCCTACTGTAAAGATAACGCAGTGTCATCTGGAGCAGTCCTTGGAATAGGAGCGGTATGTAACCCCTCTTTAGGTTATTTTGATTTAGAAAAAAAAATCTATTTTCAAAATGATTATGATTTTAATGCAGAGATACTTAATTGTAGCGGTAACATTGCTAAAAACGCTGAAACTGGGGATTACATAGCACATTTACACATGTTAGTTGGTGATCAAAAAGGAAACACCTTTGGTGGACATCTATTACCTGGTAACAAGATTACTGTTACAGGTGAATTTGTAATTTTTGAGACAGAAACAACACTTACTAGAACGCTAGATGATGAGTTTAAATTATTGCTACTTAATATGTGATAATGACTCATTATTCTCTTCGTAATTTTTGAGTTCCATGAAATTGCTCATTTTTCTTCTTCTCTACCAATTCTTCCATGAGTCGAAAAGATAATCCTCTAACAAACTTTTAATAAGGCTAAATGAGTTTATCTTATTAAAAATAGCATCGTGATTATAGTGTCAGATATACTTCAGGAAATACTAAAGAGCGGAGCGATATTGGTTATTGATCCAACAGTCATTCAGACAAATCCTGATGATTTTTTGGATCATTATGGACATATGGTGGATGCCATATCATTGGTTGCAAAAGGAAGATCTGGTTTTACTTTCTACCAAAGCAATAGTGCTCCAAAAGATAAAACAAACGGTGTCTTCTTTCATTCATTTTGTACAATTGCAGACAATATGGGAATAAAAGTGGATGCGGTTACTTATGTTCATGGGGATAGTTTTCTTTCTCAAAACACTGATTTTCAACTAAGTAGTAGCGATGGGGCTACTATTGCTTCATATTCTTGTCCAAGCCAAGAAAATTTGGTGAAATATTCAGCAGCTATAGCATCAGAAATAGCACAGTACCCAATAGAAAGTTTGGTATTAGACGATTTGATGTTGGCAAGTAAAAGAACTTGTTTTTGTGATAGATGCAGGAGATTATTTGCGAGCAAGAGGAATATTGAAAGAGATTTCAGTTTTGAATATCTTGAATCCAGAGACCTAATGGAAAATTGGAATGATGAAAGGTCTACTTACATTAATCAAACATTAAGAGAAATCACAGATACTGTGAAAAGCATAAAGAACATCGATATTTCCTTTGTATTAAAAGCTGATAAAGAAACTGGTTTTATTACTGGAGCTAATGAGTTCTTTGGTCAAAATATCACAGAATTAGCAAAGATTACAAACAATATAATCATCCATGTGAATCCATGGAGTGAATCTTTTCCTGCTAAAAAAAGTCCTGAGTATCAACATCTGGTAAGTTCATTTTCTATACTAAGTGAGTATTCTCGATCAGGGATAAAGCCATCTCTATATTTCTGGAACATTGATTCGAAAGAAAAACTTGATGTTACTATTCAGCTGAAAGATGATTTAAAAGTCGATAAAATTTACTTAGAGCCTTCATTACCTCATGATTTCACTAAACGAAGAACAATTAATTTAGGGTTTTAAAAATGAGCCTTGAGAAAGCAATTGAAGAAATTAAAACGATGTTTTGGGGTGTTCTAAAGGGTAAGTTCAACCCAGAAGAAGAGGAGGATGTTAAAACGCATCTTATAACAAATCTAGCTACTCTTTCCTCATATGTTAAAACTTGTTTACCTCCAGATCAACAAAAAGAGTACGAAAAACATTTTTCAACTGCTAAGGATATTCTTCTGAAATTTGACAGTGCAGGACCTTGGTTTAGAGAACTACCTGAAATGATTGATACAGTTTACAATGTGATTACATATGCAAATATGTTACAAATAGAATATCATAGATTCAGTGGTGCTGAAAATGATACATTACAGTTCATTAATGCAAAACTTGAAACGTTAGAGCTTAACATTAATTCTATTCGTGAAGAAACAAAAAAACTGAAACAACAAACAGCAGCCTTGTTACAACTCCAAAGAAGCAATATTCAAATTACAGAAATTGAACCATCAAAACAGATTCCTATCAAGCAAAACGAGGAAAAAAACCAAGTCGATTCTGATGTTCAAGTTTTTGAAGAACTGGTTGAAGCTGAAACAGAAAAACCTGAAATTGAGGAAATTAAAGAACAAAAAATTATTGAAGAAGTTGAATTGGAATCTGTACCAGTGGATTCTGATTCTTTGGATGATATTTCAGAAACAACTGAAAAACGTGAAAAGGATTTGATGGATGATGCTAAAGAACTGATTGAAGGAATCGAACTTGCTTCCCAATATGAATTTGAGCAAGAACCCTTTGTGCAAAATATAGAAACAGAGCAAGAATCTTTGAAGGAGTTAGCAGGTTTGTTATCTGCCTTGGATCCTGGAGATGATTCAGTTATTTCTCCATTAACAGAAAAGCTAATATCCATTAGTGATGAAGAAGGAGAAATTAAGCTTCCAAGCACTCCTTCAATTGAAGAAAGTGTGATAAGTGAAGAAGGATTAAGTGAGAAAGAAATTGCTGAAGTCCATGAATTTCGTTCTTCTATATCTAGATTAAATCGAGTTTTATCGTCAACCCAGCAGAGAGAAACAGCTGCTGATTTTGTATCCTCAATAAAGGAAACGATAGCACATGTATCCAAGGAAAAAGATTTCGAAGCAGAAGAAGAGAAATCTGCATTAACTAAAATTATTGAGGCAGAAGCAGGAGAAACAGATAAAACTCCTATTCAATTCGAAGATATTGAGAATGTTATAAAACACCTCGGAACCAGAAGACAAAAGGCCATAGAGAGAATCCAACAATTAGAACACGCTCTAAATTCGGAGAAAATCGATGAAGAGGAATGGCAAGAACTACGAATTAAAGCAGAAAGACATATGTTGAGAGTTGAAGACACTCTAGATGGATACAAGCGATACTTGGCAAAATTACAAAGTCAATCTAATTAGTAAGTAGATGTTTATGACTGATCTTTACTTAACCCATTACTATTTTGGTGTAAGAGAAGGAGCTTTTCATACTGGACTAGGATCAATTTTAAGAGCAAAAGGGCACTCAAAATCTGTATCTGTAATCATTATTGATAATTCTTTTACTTGGATTCCGAATTTAGAGCTAGAAGATTCTATTCCATATGTAATAATTGGATCTAATGAGGCAGTGAATAATGTTCGGAACACTTTATTTGATACATTAAGTGTTTTGAAAAATTCTGTTTGTTTAATTGCAAATTTCGATTTATTAATTACTAATGGAATTTTATCTCTTCAAGATCTCTTGCAAATTATTCGAGATATTAATAACTCAAATGAATATATCTTTACATCAGAAGACTATTTCAAAGAACTTGAGGAGTACGCAGATTATGTTAGTTCTATTAAGGAGCTTTGAAACTTAAATCTACTGCAATATGTGCTATTTTTGGACCTAACCATCTAATCAATCTCATATCTGTAATTGTATAATTCTTAGAGAAATTGTATGAATGGGGGATGCTATTAATTCTGTCAATAATTATTTCTTCCCTTATCTCTTTTGAGCTTATTCTTTCTGTAATTTGCCAATGAATAACTCCTCTTCCATCTTTCAAAGATTGATAAGCTATTGGAAGGGCTTTGTCTGAATCTAGAGGTAAAGGGAGCAAAACCCTATTTACACTGCCGATAAACAATTTTGGAACAATCTCAAAAGCGTCTCCGAAATAAGGAATAACTTTTTCCTGACATTTGTTTAGTTCAATATTTTTGAGAAGACAATCATATGCTGTTTTGTTTATTTCAATACTATGAACAACACATGAATTGCATTTCGATGCTAAAGCTATACTAAACGGACCAACCCCTGAAAAGAAATTTAGAACTATCTCATTTTCTCCAATCAAATTAGTAATTCGTTGTCTTTCGTAACTCAAGCGAGGAGAGAAAAATACTTCAGATAAATCTACTAAGAATGAATTTCCGTGCTCTTTGTGAATTGTTTCTAATTTGTTTTTTCCCATAATATACCTGAGCTTTCTTTTTCGCTCTTGTCCATGGATTTTGGCGGTTTGAAGTAATACTGTTTTAATAAAAGAGTGCTTTTGGATTTTTTCTTTTGCAAAGCTTTTCAAAGAAATTTCATCAGAATCATCTCTGATGATCAATATATCTCCAATTATCTCAAATGCTAGATTCTTCATTCTTTTCTCCAATCAACAACCTATTTAATTTCTCTAATTGATGGTCCTTTGTAAGTAGCTTTATCAAACGCAATCCTTCTCATCTGAGGTTGAGTATTAATCTCCTCAAAATAATGTGCGGCTAGTCCTGCTGTTCTTCCAAATACAAAAATGACTTTTGCAAGTTTTGGGTCTAATCCCATGTCAGCTGTAATCGCCGCAATAACCCCATCTACATTAATTGGGAGGTTCATTCCTCGCACGCGGTGGAAAGTACTACTAATCATTTTTGAAACATCAACACAACTCTTTGCATACCCTGCATCTTCTGCAAGTTTCCACAAAACATCTCTTCTAGGATCTTGTGTATGAATACGGTGACCTAAACCTTCAATTCTTTTGCCAGTTTTGATTGTTTCACGTATCAATTTGAAAGTGGATTCATCGAGTTCCAATTTTTCTCTTTCAGCTTTTTCAACAACTGATAAGAAGAATTTAGCTGCCTTTTGTCCAGCACCACCATGAACATCGGTAATTGCTTGTAAACCTCCAGCTACAGCTACTTCATAATTAGCTCTAGTCGACGCTAGGATTATTGTTGTTTGAGCAGATGGTGGTGTGATTCCGTGATCTACACAAGCAGTAATCATTGCTTCTAACAGCTTAACTTTAAGCGTGTCTGGGTTTTTTTCTTTGACCAATCCTATATATATCATTTCTGAGAATGATGTTTCAGAAACTGAAGAAGATTCTAGTTGATCTAAATTGCCTAGAATATATGCAAAATACTTCAAGACTCTTCCCAATGTATAAGCAGCGATTTTTGTTTCCTCAGAATTCAATCTTACAAAATCTGCAAGTTTACTATCGACCAACATCAGTGTTCCAAGAGTTTTAGAGATGTCTGAACTTATGGTAATCGATTTAAGGTCTGCGAATTCTTGTTTTATTGCTTCTTTTGCAGTATCTTCAAGCTCTTTAAGTTGAGCTTTTTCAGGGAATTCTCCTTTAAGGAGTAAATATGACGTTTCCAGAAATCCTTTTTTTGCTATAATTTCTTGCAGAGGATATCCTCGAATTATCAAATTGTTTGGCATTACATTGGTTACTAAAGTCCCCCAAGTTTTCACTGGTGGTCTAGCATCCCATTTTTTGCGCATTTTTGAGTAATATTCCTCAATATCAAAGTATATTCGATTTAACTTTGACCCTACAGCATCTATTAAATCTCTTTGATGGTTTACCACTGTTACTCCTGCCTGTTCCAAGGATTCCTTCTTTGATTGATAAGTACCATAGCTTTGCCCAGGAGAAATTACAGCTCCTGCATGCCCCATGGTCTTTCCTTCCGGAGCATTGGCTCCGGATATTAATGCAACTAGAGGTTTTGGGTATTTTTCTGGATTTGTTTTCATGTCTTGGGCAAGCAATTCTTCCTGCATTCCACCAATTTCACCAGCGATAACAACTAAATCTGTGTGCTCGTATCGCATTATTCTTGATACAAGGTCTACAAAACGAGAACCAATGGCCCCATCTCCTCCTATCCCCAATACTCCATTTTGAGCAATTCCTGCACTAGCTAATGCATCAGATAAATGATATAGAATAGCTCCACTTCGTGATAAAATTGTCACTCCTTTGGGGCCAATTTTATTATCAGTTTTCTGAGCTTGAAAAATATCTGGAAGCATACCCACTTTTATTCCTTCTGGAGGAAATATTATTCCTGGTGTGTTACCCCCAAATAAGATTGTTTTATGTTTTCTAGCTTCAACTAGAATGTCTCTTACATCCTTAAGTGGAATAAATTCTGAAATTAGAACAACAATAGGAATTCCTGATCTAATAACCTCAATTGTAGCATCTTTGGCGGAAGAGTAATGTTTCCATATGCTTGCTACAGCTATATCAGGGTGTTTCCTTTTTGCTACCTCAGCAGATTCATAAACAGGAACAGTTTCATGAACATATGTACCACTTTTGCCTGGTGCTACACCACATGTAACATTGGTCCCATATTCCATCATAAGTTGCGCGTGTCGAGTTCCTTGTCTTCCTAGTCCAACAATCATGGTTTCGATTGTTTTCTTTTCGGATATTTTCTGAGCGAGTTCAGGACGAATGTGTTTGATGAGATAATAAAGAAGTCCTTGATCCACGGCTAATTTATCAGTTGTCATTTAATACCCTCCATGTTCTCACTTTGATTTTTCACTTTAAACCCATATTCAATTCCATCTTTAATGACATCAGCCATTATCTTTTGATTTCCAACAACAATGTGTAAGTCTATTAATGGTTCTGGAGTTTCTAGCTTAGCTTTCTCAAGGAAAGCTTTTGCAGCTGCTAAATCAGTTCCAACCATTCGACCATAAACAGGTATCATTCTTTTCTTAGCAATGAATCTATCTCTTAATGACATAATTAATCCTTGAATGAAGACATCACAACTAGATATTCCCCCAAAACGACTAGTTATAATCAGATCTGTTGCAGGATGATCCATAAGAATGTGGAACATATCTGCAACCTTACTTATTGAAGGACCACCACCACTATCCATGAAATTTATGGGAATAACCTTGCCATTGAAATATCGATTTCCAACATTAACAATTTCATCTACAGAAAAAATTCCATATCCTGCTCCTCCTGGAACAAGACCTACATACAGTTTCTCTTCATTTTTCACAAAATTCTCTGGATTCTCAAGTAAATCAATGAACGGAAAACCGATTTGATATGCTTTTGCTTCAAAAGCTGTTTGCTCTGAAATATCGTGCCTTTTACTTCCGGGATCTATCCCAATTGATTTCAGCAAAGGTGTTTGTCTGTACAAACTGTTATCATCAAGTACAAATTTCGCATCAGCAGCAATTATGTCTCCTTTCTTTGTTACAATTAGAGGATTTATTTCACAAATTTTTGCTTCAGCATCCTGAAAAGCCAAATAGAGAGATTCAATAGCTTGTTGAAGTTTTTCACTCACTAGTTGGAGATTTTGATCTTTATCTACTAGAAAATCAGCAGCTTTTTTTCCTATTTCAGCATTCAAAGATTTGTCATTATTTCTTAGTACTTTCTTCCATATTTCATCTGGTTTAGTTCGAGCAACTTCTTCAATATCAACACCACCACTTGCAGATGTAACTAATACTATATCAAAAGTTGCAGGATCAGTGGTTATGGACAGGTAGATTTCACTAGCAATATCAACCGCTTCCTCAAGTAAAATTTTCTTTATAGGATAACCATGAATTGTTAAGCCCAACATTTCTTTTATGATGTTCTCTGTTTCCTCAATAGTTTCAGCTTTCTTTATTCCTCCTGCTTTTCCCCTTCCCCCAATCAAAACCATAGCCTTAATCATAATTGGAAATTCTAAAGATATATCCACTAAATCTTCAACACTTTCTATTATTGCTATTTGTTTAGGAATTTTAAGGTTAAACTGTTCAAAAATCTGCTTTGCCTCATATTCGTATAATTTCATTTTTATCCCTCTAGTTTGAATATTGTTTTTGATAATATTTGATAAGTCCTCCAGCTGTGAATATTTCTAGTAATTCACTTGGTAGTTTTGGGAAAGAATAAACTTGACTTCCATTTGTAATTTGGCCTTTTTCTAAGTCAATTGTTGTTTGCTGATTTTTATCAAATTTTTCAATGAACTCTTGATGTACAATGATTGGTAATCCCTGGTTAATTGCAGATCTATAAAAGATCCGAGATACTGATTTTACAATAACAGCTTTAACACCTGCAGCTGCAAGTCCTACAGCTGGATGTTCTCTTGATGAACCACATCCAAAATTTTCTCCACCTATTACAATATCCCCCTCCTTAATTCTAGTTGCAAAAGTTTCATCTAAGCCTTTGAATAGATGTGGAACTATTTTATCTCCCTCTGAAGATTTAATATCATATGTAAGACCTCCCGCAAACATCTGATCTGTGTTGAAATCGTCAACATCACTATAATCCCAAACATACATGTTGTATCTATCGTCTTTAGAGTCTATTTCAAGGGTTTTAGTTTCTACATCTCTATATTGTAGCTCTATTTCAGTTTCCTCTCTTATGGCTCCAGATGATAGATATTTTCTGGGGTCTGTAATTTTTCCTTCAATTGCAGAAGCTGTTATAGTAGCTGGAGATGCCAAAAATATACGTGCATTTTTATTTCCCATTCTTCCCAGAAAATTCCTGTTTGCAGTAGATAAAACATTCCAGTCGTCAGCTGGTATTCCTTGTCCCTTACCTAAACAAGGACCACAACTGCATGGAAGTATTGTTGCACCTGCCTTAACAAGTGTTTGAATAACCCCCTTCTCTGAAGCTTCAAGATAGATTTTGTTTGAAGCTGGAGCTACAAGAAATATTACCCCATTTTTCACTTTTTTATCTTTGATTATTTCCGCAGCAATCTCTAAATCATCTAATCTGGCATTTGTACATGTTCCCAGAAAAGCTTGATGAATGGGGGTTTCTTCTAGTTTTTTGGCAAATTGTGTATTGTCTACTTGATGTGGAACTGCAACTAAAGGTTCCAATTTGCTTAAATCTAGAATGATTTCTCTGTTAAAAATTGCATCTTTGTCTGACCAGAATAGTTCTTCTTGCGGACTTCCAGATGAATAATGCTTTTCCTTTAACCAATTAATTAAGACTTTGTCAGGTGGGAAAATAGCTGTTTTAGCACCCATCTCTGAAG
>JAGLOH010000270.1 GCA_023139025.1 Candidatus Heimdallarchaeota archaeon
AATTCAGCTATGTTGCTGTGATGTTCAGTGCGAAAAAATGGCGAAAAATGCTATATTGGACCATGTTTCTTTACATAGGATGGTTCTTTGTTGCTTTCTTTCCAAAAGTTTTACCTTTAGCAGACAATACAGTATTCATTGCAAGAGAGATGGCTTCAGGGAGATGGTTGCAAATAGGTATGGCAATAGGTGGTTTTTCAGCTATTATCCTTTTCAAATATGTTTGGAAACCTTTCAAATCTGTAACATGGAAACAGATCGGATTGTTGGTTCTGATTGGCTTTATAGTTCACTTTGGGATGGAAGTCTCTCTTTTATCTGCAGGCATTAGACCTACAACCGATATATTATCAGTTCTTCTCTTCAACAGTCTAATTGAGTTTAATTCTGGTACTCCATTTATTTTTATAATCTGGATTCTTACGAAAGATAGAAGAATAAGTACAGGCGGAGAAACGGAAGAATTGATCTTTGAAACAGTTGCTATGCCTTCTACTGATTCACTTACTATAGACCCGAGTGATGACGAGTAATAAGCCATTTTAAAGAAGTTTCAAATCTTTCAAAGCAGCTTTATAACGAGGAATATAGTGTTTTGGTATGTCTTTACCATGAAGAAATCTGTCTAAGGCGTCTGCATCTTTTGTTAATTCTGTAATTTCGTCTTTTGTGTAATTTGTTTTGTCTGTATGGAGAATTGTAGCTTGATAAACGATTTCTATTTCTTTTTCAGAAAGGTACCCTAATTCTTTACCAAAGGTTTGGTTGAATTTATTCAAGAAGTCTTTCACAAGAGGTCCCCCTTTAGATGCATGGTCTTCAAAAATACCTGTACGAATTAAGAACAGATCATGAATAGCACCAGCTATTCCTGCTATCTCTATATCTAATCCTCTAGATGCAGCAATTAGCTTAGAAATTTGAGAACAGGTAAACATATGCTTCATACTCCACGATAAAGGTTGATCTCGTTCGAAATCCTCCATTTGTGTGATTTCATCAAGTAATAAGTTCAGAATCTTGTTTAATTTTGACATTGATAATGTAGATTCATTTATTGTACTCTGATGTTCTTCCTTCATGTAATGACATTCTTTCATGAGATTATATAATTTGTTAAAAATAGAAAAAGAGATTTTTTATTTAATTATATGTAAGATTCTCTTGAAGTAATTTGTTGTTTTTTCATAATTTTCCTTTAGAAACAACGCTAAATGCATTTCCTTGTTATATGTTATGAAAAGTGGAATCCAAAATAGAACTAAAAGTATCGTATGAATATATTTTGACAACCAGATAATGAGAATATTTACTCCAATTAACCAAAAAAGCATTGAAATCAAAAGGATAATACTCATCCAGTTTCTTTTGATTTTTGTTATCCATTCAGCCAGTGCTATAAGAATAAAAGGAATAAGAAAAGTATAGTAATTTTTGTAAACACCACGAGAAATGAACATGTGTATACCTATAATATAAATTGCATTAAAGGTGAAAAATGATTTTCTATTATCAATTAAATGATCTCCTTTGATTAATGCAATTCTATAAAAAATCAAAGAGAAAACTATGAAAGGAATATACATTTTGTTAAGAATATAGTACACATATGCTAGTTTGTTAGCACCCATGAAAAGTAGTGTATGAAAAGGAGTAGTTGAAAATGGTATATATTCCTGACTAATTGAAAAGTGTGTTATGCCTGAATAACCTTGACCGAGAAGAACGCCAATATAATAAGTGGGATGTTTGAAAATCCAAGGAAGAGATAAGAGTATAAATGATAAGAAAAATGCCATAAGGAACTTTATACTTTCTTCTATATCATTCCTAACTAAAATTAGAAACCAGATTGGAAGGAAGAAAAGAGACATCTGTTTTGTGAGAAAAGACACAGTCAGTATAGATCCAGCTACCATAGGTTTTTTCTTTTCAAAGAAATAATACGAAAGTAGGGTTAAAGAAGTAAACATGTATGAATTAAGTCCTAGAACTCCATTATACAATAAAACAATAGGCATAAAATTATAACATAAAGCAACACAGATGGCAATACATGTTCGTTTCCTTGATTTTTTGGATTTACTTAATTTTCCATCTATGATTAGAAATATCATTACAGTAGAAAAAGCATCAAACAGAAAAGGTGCTATCCTAACAGTTTGTTCAACAACAACAGCTTCAGGTGCATTGGTAAATAAATCTACGAAGAGAGAAATAAAAGCTAGGAAATACACAAAATAAGGACCATAATAATATCCTTTTAATGGAATTTCTTGTCCAGGTTGATAAATATCCCAATTTCCCTCACGAAATGCTAAAAGGTAAGGTTCATAATAATTCTTAGCATCATCTACAGCTTCCCAGTAAATACCCGATTCATGAAAATATTCTAGAGAACCGCCATTTATTTTCAGGAACCAACTTGATATAAAATGTTGTATCACAGCGGAGATGGCAAATAAAACCAGAATAAGACAAATCCTGAAGAATAAATCTCTTCTATTCATTTGGATTTTCTTTTTGAAATCAGCAAATCGAGGCTTTAAACCATCCATTAAGAATAAGAAAGGAAAATGCTTTTAAAATATTTCTTAAAAATAATAGCTGATGTTTTAACTATCATTTTAATCATTTATTTGTAGGCATCTACCGCATCATCAGGAATCTTAATGATCCCAAATCCAAACAATTTTGGTCCTGCATGACTTATAATGTTTGCACCAATAGCTTCATTATGGAAAAATAAAGGCTTAAAATGCTCTTCAATTTCTGCTGAAAATTCTTTGAATTCTGGTGTATTTAGACCATAAATCATAGTAATTACATAATTCCTGAATTCTATGCTCTTCTCTTCTATTATATCCTTGAAATATGCCATTCCAGCTTCGAAACTTTTGACTGTATCAACTGCGGATATTTCTCCATCCTTAACAGTTAGTATAGGCTTAGCTCCAATTAATGTTCCAAGAAGACTTTTAGCTGCTCCTATTCTCCCCCCTCTTCTTAGATATTCTAGTGTATCTACCATAAAGAAAATCTTAATGTTAGTTTTCATTTGTTCAAGTTCTTCGATAACTTTGTTTAAAGCGAAACCTTGATTTCTCCTTCTTACTGCATGATCAAGTAATAATGTCATACCCCAAGATACTGTTTCTGTATCAAAAGCAATAAAATTATCAGTTTTTAGTTTTTTAGCAGTTAATAAAGCATTTTGTAGAGTAGCAGACATCTTAGTACTTATACCAATGTAGAGTACTTTGTCATACTTCTCAATTGATTCAGAAATTAACTGATGAAAATCTGCAGGGGAAGCTACTGATGTCGAGGTTTTGGCTTTATCTTTAATCATCTTTTCTATGATTTCTTCTCTTGTTATATTCTGACGGTCAATATATTCTACCTCATCAATCATAATTCTGGTTGGAATAAGTATAATCTCATTCTTTTTTTGATACTCTAAACTGAAATCAGCTCCAGAGTC
>JAGLOH010000271.1 GCA_023139025.1 Candidatus Heimdallarchaeota archaeon
AAATTCTTAGGTGTATGATATTTTTTCCACTTTCTTGCATTTCTAAAATCCAGTATTTTTTCAGTAATTTCCTCTATAGAATTCACAAAAATTAGAAAGAAAGAGAATAATTAACTCTTTCTCTTTACTCAAGCAACTTTGTAAGTCCAGTTAAATTCATCTTGAACTTTACCTGTTTGAATGCCTACTAGCTCTTCAAAAAGTCGTTGAGTTATATCTCCTACTTCATTATCATTGATCACATATTCTTGATTATCATAGAATATTTTGCCAATGGGAGTAATTGATGCTGCTGTCCCTACAAAGAATGCTTCTGAACAAGTTCCGTTTGTGATTTGATCAACAATGACATTTATGTCAAGATCTTCTTCATGTATGCTATAACCCATCCTGTTTGCTAATTCGAGGGTAGATTCTCTTGTTATCCCACGAAGTATCGTTCCGTCTAATTTGGGTGTGTAAATTTCTCCATCAATAACAAACATAATATTCATTGCACTACCTTCCTCAACATATTTTCTTTCTATTGAATCTAGCCAGATAACCATTGGATAACCCAGTTCTTTTGCTTTTTTCGTTTCATACAGAGTTGCAGCATAATTTCCACCTGTTTTAGCTTCACCTGTTCCACCAGGAGCTGCTCTAACATTTTCAACTGCTACATATGCTTGAGTTGGCTGAAAACCATCCTTGAAGAAAGGACCTACAGGTGCTAAAATAACATAAAAATAGAATTCTTCACTTGGTCTTAAACCGATGAATGTTTCTGAAGCAATCATTGTTGGTCGGATATACAAGGAAGTTCCTGGTGAGCTTGGAACCCATTCATTGTCTACTCTAATCAGCTCTGTTATGGCTTTAACAAAAAGATCTTTGTTAATAGTAGGCATACACATTCTTTCTGCTGAAATATTCATACGTTCTGCATTTTCATAAGGTCTAAACATATGGATTGACCCATCTGGATGTCGAAATGCTTTCAATCCTTCAAATATTTCTTGACTATAATGCAAGACAGAACATGCAGGATCCATCTCAAATGCTTGATAAGGAATAATTCTGGGGTCCTGCCATTTACCCTCTTTAAAATGCATGAAAAACATATGATCAGTAAAATCTTTTCCAAAGGTTAAACTGGAATCTTCATGTTTCTGTTTTCGCTCTTCTTCTTTGCATAGAAGAATTGGAATATCCATAAATTCACTCATTGTTGCGTTAGAATGGATGATTAGTTTAAAAGATTTGTCGATGAACCTTAATCATGAATATAAATAGAGTTTAACTAACTATTTTTTCTTTCTAATTTCCATCAAATCAGTGTAATGTTGTCTCATTGTCTTCCTAGATGGCCAAAGTCTCAAAGATCTTGCAATAAAATACCTTCCTCCCCTTAGTAGAATCACATCAGGTTTTAGCATTGGTGCCCAGATATGAGCAATCTGGAAAGAAATGGATGCTTTTAATGATTGCTTAAATTTCGTTTTATCTATTTTAACCTTGTTCTTTTCTAGTTCATCAAAATAAATATCTTGTAATTCTTCTAGAGTAAATGGTCTTTCTGAAAATCTTACTCTAAAACCCTCAGCATGAATTGGCAAGAAATCATAGAAATGGACGAAATCCAATGCAGGAGATGCTATCATACTCTCTTGCCAGTCTAGTAGATAAGTCTTAGTAGATGTTTGAAGGAAGTTATATGTCCATGTTCCACCATGAATTAGAGTTCTTCCAGCAGCTAAAAATCTTACTAAGAAATCTTTAGAATTAATGTCTTTTCTAACAGTTTCAAGATTTGTTGTTGTTAGAGGTGTTTTACCTTTATGACTTTCTGCAATTTTTAGTGCTTTCTTAATATTGTTTTGAAGGTTTCTCTTGATATCCTTCCAATTTTCTTCATTAACGTTGGGTAGATCTTCTAATGTATCAAGTATGGGTTTGTTATAGAATTTTGAATTAATCTTTGCAACTTCCCGTAGAGCAGCTTCAATATTATCTTTATTCCAATTTTTTGGATGGATACTTTTTGGGATTTTTTCAAGCAATATCCAGGGAATTTCGCTTGTTTTAGAAATAGCAATTATCTTTGGAACTGGAAGTTTATACTTCTTAACTAAACTAGAATAAATAATCCATTCTTCTTTTGTTGTATTTTGCTTAAGAATACCCTCTTTTTCTTTACCCCAAGAAATTTCAGTAACCTTGGCAGTAGAAGTCCCTGCTAGTTCTCTTCTGAATTTTATTTGATCTGAGGATGTCTTAAGTTTTTGAGCTACCTCATCTAAAATGGAAAGATTACTCAATCAATCACCGGTTAAATGTTCTTGTTCTTTACTCTTTTTAACTATTTCTGCTATAATTTCTGTTGTTTTTTGCTCAGTAGCAAGTGATTATTTATAAATAAGTTTAGTTTCACTTAAGCTGTTTGAGGTGTTTCTTATGGGTAAGCATGTAGTTTCTGTATCATTAGGTTCTTCAACAAGAGATTATAAACGAGAATATAATCTAGGGAATGAAGTTGTCATTGTTGAACGAATCGGAACCAATGGAGATATGAAAAAATACAAGGAATTGATTGAAAGCTTAGATGGCAAAGTTGATGCTTTTGGAGTTGGAGGGGCAGATTTGTATTTAGTTAGAGGAGAAAAAAAGTACAAAATCAGAGATGTTTGGAAGAAATTAATCAAAAATGTGAAAGACACACCTATTGTTGATGGAGGAGGGATAAAGAGCACTTTAGAAGGGAGAATTATGCAGTTTGCGGAAGAGAAACTTCCTGAAGAAGTAGAAGAAAGTAGAGCAACTTTAGTAACTGCTGCAGTAGATCGCTGGTATCAGGCAGAAAGTGCATGGGAATTTGTTGGAAGAAAAAGGAAACTAATTACATTCGGTGATTTATTGTGGGGTTTTAAGTTAGGTATTCCTTTGCACACAATAAAAAGTGTAAATAGAATAGGAATTATTCTATTACCTATTGTCAGCAGACTACCTTTTAGCTGGATTTATCCAACAGGTGAAAAACAAGAAATACATAGTCCATCATTCACCAAATATTTTAAGAAAGCAAAGTGGATTGTTGGAGATTTTCTTTTCATTAAAAGACATATGCCTCTTGATGGAATGAAGAACAAAGTTGTTATAACTAATACAACCACCTCAGAAGATGTTGAACAATTGAGAGAGATAGGTGTAAAATATATTATTACTTCTACACCAAGAGTAGGAGGACGATCTTTTGGAACTAATGTCTTAGAAGCAGCTATTGTAGCAATTAGTGGAGAAAATAGAGAATTAACAAGAGTTGAATATGAGGAATTTCTGAAGAAATTCAAAATAGAACCAATTCTACAGAAGTTATAAGAGTAGGTGTTATTGTGGAAAAATATAATGCAATAATCTTGGCAGGACATACTGAAAGAGACAATGTTATTTGTGAGATGGAAAATGTTCCTAAAAAGGGGTTAGTCAAACTAGGAGAGAAGATTT
>JAGLOH010000272.1 GCA_023139025.1 Candidatus Heimdallarchaeota archaeon
AATTCGAGAATGGAACAAAATCTTGATTGGTATTTCATTAATGGGACATTAAAAGCAGACGCACCACTGTTTGCTACATTTGACGGTTTTCTATCTGAATATATTGATGATTTATTCATTTATCTAGTAAGTGCTATTGTTATTTTGTGGATAGCAAATATGATTCTTCGTGTGGTTAAAAAACGGGTGTCACCTGATATACACAATACTTTACATGTTTTGATTCGATCAATAGTTTTACCGATCTTCATAATAGCATATATTAGTAAATTTGAACCTTTCACAGGGTCGATTATAGGTGTTGCAGCAACTTTAGGTGCAGCTTTTGGTTTAGCTGCTGCAAAGTCAGTAGGTGATTTAATATCTGGACTCTCAATGGTATTCTCTAAACATCATAATGTAGGAGACTATCTTTTCATCCCAGAGATGAATGTTGAAGGTGTAGTTCAGAGCATTTCAGTCAACTATATTACTATTCTTCAACCAAATGAAACCACAGCAGTTATCCCTATTAGAAAAATAAGAGAGCACGAGATAATCAACATTGCAATTGCAGAATATGAGGAAGAAGATCAAAAAGATATCTCTAAATTCTTTATGTATGGTGAAAGAATTGCTGAAACAGATTATGTTTACCCATTAAACTGGGCTACTCATTCAGACGATAGACACTCTGATGGTGTTAAAGCAATAGAAAAAACTGCTTTGGAATATAATGACCAATTAGATGAACCTGTTGAATGGTGCATTCATTCAAGAGACAGACTAAATCGTCTGTATCAAATCAAATTGACTGTTTTGGAACCTGAAAAACTGCTAACTCTTACATCAGCTTTCCTAAAAACATTAGAAAGTAATTATGAGAAAATAAAGAATAAAAATAAAAAATAGGGAGAGTTTTCTCTCTCTATACCCAGAGTTGGAAGAAGTACAGAAGTATGATTCCCGCAATTAAGATTATTAATCCGTTTAAAAACAGAAAAAGTTTTGATGCTTTAGGAGGTAAGGTTTTTCTTCCAGCTTCATTAACCCAGAAAAGATGAATTAAAGCAGATCCTTTCCAGCTTTCAGGTCTGAGGTCCATAAACAGATGTGATGCATGACCTATCAGATAAAAAGCATAAACAGGTGCTAAGAAGTTGCTATAAGTATTTACAGTATAGAGTGGTATACAGAGTAAAACTGGAAGCAATACTGAATGTGTTACGATATTTCTGTGTGGAAGAAATTTTTTCAATATAATATCATAATCCGGAAGTTGTGCTCCAAAGTGCGTTGCCATAAATGATAGAACTATCCATATTGAATGTAATTCTAATCCGGCAAGATCTCCTGCTAATCCTAAATCAATAAAGCCAATAAAATCAAGTGCATAGAAAATTCCTAAGAAGATACCCCAAAAGAGGGTTCCTGCAAAAATATGCATTCTTCGAGATGCCATGACATCATTATCTATGACTAGCTTTTAAATTTTTCATACAATTTTGAAGAAGAGTTTTGTATTAGAAATTAATAGTAGAATAAATAGATAAATTAGAAGAGAAGTGAGATGAGTTAGAGTAAGGTTCCATTGACTAGAACCATCTTTTCTAGACTGCTGATTCTCAATTCTTTCATTGTTTTTCCGATTTTTACTGCTTTTTTCATGTTTTTCTTCATTTTTTGCACCTATCTTAACATAATCTATCCTTTAATAATAGGTTGACCACAAGTTATGGTCACAAGTTGTGATACAAAAAATACAAAACATGATCAAGGTGGAAGTAAAACCTGTCTCTCGCCTGATCTGAATTTATTTAGCTGTGATTGATACATCATCTTCATTCCTGTTTTCATCATGCTTTTATCCATATACCTTTGTAACTCTTCGTTTGATTTGAAAACATTAATCCCTCTTTGTTGATTTTTTATTGTTTGACTAGTGATTCTTCTCATAAGTTTAGTATATTTTGATAAAGCTGATGTATTCTTCTTCTCAGCATAAGCAATAGCCCTTGCAGCAATTCTTCCAGACATTGCAGCAGCATCCATACCTACACCTCTAACTAGATCAATTAATCCTGCAGCATCCCCTACCATCAGAATCTTATTTTGACCTAGCCAAACTCGATCTTTTGCGTACATATCCATTGAAGTTTTGTATCCCTCTCTTTTGACAATCTCCCCATTAATATTGAATTGCTCTTTCATGCTCTCATAAAACATGGTTTGACGTTTGTTGACATCATCATTGTTGTAACCTGTCCCTACGACCCAATAATCTTTCCCATCATCTAACGTTTTAGTATAAATCCACGCAAACATTGCATTGTTCCAATCTAAATTCCAGAATTGGTAAAGAGTTTCAGGATCTAGATCAGAGTCACCATCTATGTAGTAGTTTAGAGTAGCTCCTTCAAACCCTGAAGAAGTGCTGTGTGGTCTGATTTGTGACCTAATTCGCGGTCTAAGACCTGTAGCATCTAAAACATATTTTGCTTTGATTTCGAACGTTTTCTTCTCATTAGGTCTAACTAGAGTGACAATATTATGATCCTCTTTTTCTTCAACTTTTTGACAAACACATTCATCTTGAAATTCCGCACCCTCTTCTTGAGCAATTATGTTTAACCAATCATCAAAAGGCTTTCTCATAAAGTTCAACATTTTGAATGCAGAACCAAAGGATTTGCCATTTGGTAAGTATATTTTGATTTTTTTCAATTCATAGTTGCACAATCTTTCCCTAGGAACTTCAACACCTAACATTTTTTCGAAATATCCAAATTGTATACCTGAACAAGGTTTATTTCTAGGAGTTTTGTGTCTTTCAATAAAAAGAGTCTTCAGACCTGCTTTTGCTGCAAATCTAGCAGCTGTAGATCCAGCTATTCCTCCTCCAGCTATAAAAACATCATAATCCATATTCAAAGAATTTTTTACACCCTTAAAAACATATTAGTGTAGATTTAGTTAGTCTGAAAATTCTTATATTGAAAGTTGATAATCATGATTTAATGATAATCCGCCAAGCAAAACGTTCAGATATTGAAAATATAGCTAGTGTGCAAGTTAGATCTTGGAATACTACTTATAGAGGATTATTACCTGATGAGATTATTGATGCCAGAACCGTTGAAAGCAGAATTGAGAATATGTCAACTCATTGGAAGGGTTTTGAAGGTGATTTAGTATCTAGAATTGTACTAGTAGCTGAAAATAACACAAAAGATATTCTAGGTTTTGCAGCAGGTGGAGACATCTTTCATAGTGGTTATTCTTATGATTCAGAAGGATATGCATTTTACGTTCTCGAAGAATATCAGCAGCAAGGAATAGGAACACTTCTGATGGATGAACTGGTAACTTTCCTAGTATCTATGAATTTTAAATCTATGATAATTTGGGTATTGGAAGAGAATCCAGCTTGTGAATTTTACGTAAAGCTTGGAGGAATAGAAAAAGAAAGAAAAATAGACAAATATGGAGAAAA
>JAGLOH010000273.1 GCA_023139025.1 Candidatus Heimdallarchaeota archaeon
CCCCAAAACTTTAATTATTTGTTAGCTTTAATTTTACTAGTATGAGAAAGCGGAATTTAATTGCAATCATCATGTCTTCTGTAGGAGCAGCTCTCATAGTAGCGGCGATGGTGCTTGTATATACAAATGATCCTTTAAGAGGAATAAGTTCTTTGGATTATAAAATATCTGAATTTTTCTTAAACAACAGTACAGGAACTGGTACTACTATAATGAAAATAGTTACTTTTCTGGGAGACGCAATCATTTACATAGCTGTTTTAATTATTTTATACTATGTATGGGATAAAAAGAAAGCATACAGGGCAATAGTAGCTCTAGTGTCAACAACAGTGGTAAATGCTTCTACAAAAGCTGCCTTCAAATTACCTAGACCAGATAACACTTTTGGACACACTATAAAGGAAACAACTTTTGGTTTACCAAGTGGACACACTCAACTGAGCACTTCTTTATGGGGTGTACTTGCTTCTTTTGTTTTCAAGTGGGGAATGTTAATAGTTTCAATTGCGTTACCACTTTTAATTGCCTTCTCTAGGATTTATCTAGTTGTGCATTGGTTTACTGATGTTCTAATGGGATTCGGAATTGGGTTGATTTTCTTAGCAATATTCCTAGTTGTATTAAACCCAGTAGAGAACTATTTTGAGAACAAATCTATAGCAGTAAAGATCCTATGGAGCATTGCTGTGGGAATTGTATTTTCTATACCTATAGTGTTATTATTTTATAGAATCCCAAGTACAGGCTTGGAATCAATAATGAGTAATATGAGGTATATTGCTATCTTTACAACAGTTTCTATTTCATATGCAATCGAAGGTAAACTAATTAATTTCGATAACAGAATTGAGAAGTGGTGGAAAGGGATACTCAGAGTACTATTAGCTATTGTTGTCCTTGCAGGTGTTTATCTCTATGGTGAGTTCTTTGATCCTGATCCAGTAACAACTTTGAAGATGATATTAGATTTAGTTATCTATGCACTGTTGGGACCAATATTTATTCTTTTACTACCTTGGATAATAAAGAAACTCAATTTATAATCAGAGAATCTTTTCTCTTTTTTTCTTTAGCTATTCCTACTTTAGTGTATTCTGTCTTTCAACATTAGATTTTTAAACGAAACTTGGCTTGCTAAATTAGTTGAAGAGGATTCAAAATGAGTGACGAAATTAAGCTCTTCGGTAAATGGGATTTAAGTGAAGTAGATGTATCTGACATAGGGTTAAAAAGATATATCTCTCTTAAACCAGTATATTTCCCTCATTCCGGTGGAAGATACCAAGTTCAACGTTTCAAAAAAGCAGAAATGAATATCGTTGAAAGATTCATTAACAAATTAATGAAAAAAGGAAAAAATGCTGGAAAGAAGCAAAGAGCAATAAACATTGTTAGAGTTGCATTTGAGATTATAGGTGAAAGAACTGGAAAGAATCCTGTTCAGGTTCTTGTAGATGCAATTTGTAATGTGGCACCAAGAGAAGAAACAACTCGTTTAACTTATGGTGGAGTAGCACAACATATAGCGGTTGATGTATCACCACTGAGAAGGGTTGACTTATCATTACGATTCATGGCTAATGCGATAAAACAAAAGAGCTTTAATAATATCAAAAGTGTTGAAGAAGTTGTTGCTGAGGAATTAATAGTTGCAGCAACTGGCGATCAAGCTAGCGCAGCAGTTAAGAAAAAACAAGAGATAGAGAGAATTGCTCTATCAGCTAGATAAGGTAAGGTTGAAAAAAATGGGTAAAAGACCAGCGAGATGTTATACAAGAGTAAAAGGACCAGCAAATACAAGAGTCGGAAAGTATGTTAGAGGAGTACCTGACTCAAGAATCAGGGCATATGATTCTGGAAACAGACAAGGGGATTTTCCTTTACATGTTCATCTTGTTTCGAAAGATAGATGTCAGATTAGACATACTGCTCTAGAAGCTACAAGAATCGCAGTTAACAGGCACCTTCAAAGACACTTAGGAGTTGAAAACTATCACATGACAATTAGAATACATCCACATCACATTCTAAGAGAAAATAAAATGATGGCAGTAGCAGGTGCTGATAGAATTCAAGATGGGATGAGAAGATCTTTTGGAAAACCAACAGATAGAGCTGCAAGAGTAAAAGAGGGACAAGAACTAGTTACTGTTAGAACATCTGTTGAAAACTACTATATAACTCTCGATGCATTAAAAAGAGGAGCAGATCGATTTCCAACTCCATGCAAATACAAGATAGGCAAAGGCGAAGAACTCGTAAAAGAAATGCAGAAGACTGGTAAACAGTTCTTAAAAGTGATACAAAAGATTAAAAAACCAGTAGATGAAGTACAAGAGGGCGAAAAACAGGTAGATGAAGTACAAGAGGGCGAAGAACAGGTAGATGAAGCGCAAGTAGCGGACGAAGAACAAAATTAGCTGCCCTTTACTATTTTTATTTAATTTGTTTTTGTCTTAAAATTACAAAGTTTGCCTTTATTAATCAATTTCTTTATAAATTATTAGATAATAATAACGTTATTTCTCAATACTACCGGGGAATTACAAGGGAATATATTGAAAAAATACTTGTTGAGTATAATGACAGAAGAATCAGATTACGGAATAAAATTCGGAATTATCTCTGAACTCGAAGAACAGCTAAGTGCCACTCTATTTAGATGGTTGGAGAATAGAAAGGTGAAATTAGACGAAAACGAGGATAAAAAGGTGCTTGGAGAACTATTACAGGGAGCAGAAGAAGTTTTGAATAAATGGTTATGATAAAAGAAAAATCTGTTTTTAGAGCTACTCTTCTACTCTAACTTTCCAATCAATTGCTAAACAAATAGAAATATTCCACTGAACTTCAAGCTTGATTAAGAACAAAAGAATTAAAAGCAAGATTTCATGTTCAGTTTTAGAGATGGCTCGGTAGCTCAGCTGGCTAGAGCGCAGGACTCATAATCTTAACAAATAAGGGCTAGAATTATGAGCTGAGTCCTCAGGTGAGAAATCCTGAGGTCGCGAGATCGAAACTCGCTCGAGCCACCATTTTCTATTTCTTCTTCATTCCACTAATTTTGAAAATAAAAATAAAGTAAGAAAAATATTTAGTTGGTTTTTTGACCTTACTACAGTTTCTTGAGTTGGTGGTTCTTTATTAAATCTGATTCTTCCTCAACTGTTACTTTGATTATATGATCTCCTTGATTTATCATATTAACAACATTCATTCCATCAACAACTTTACCAAAAACAGTATGTTTGTTATTCAAGTGCTTACAACTATTAGGATTCAACACAATAAAAAACTGTGATCCATTTGTATTTGGTCCAGAGTTGGCCATACTTAGAGCTCCTAGAACATGTATTTGTACAGAATTATCTACCTCATCAGCGATTTGGTATCCAGGTCCACCTCCACCTGTTCCTGTAGGATCTCCTCCTTGAACAACGAATTCAGGAATCACACGGTGAAAAACAA
>JAGLOH010000274.1 GCA_023139025.1 Candidatus Heimdallarchaeota archaeon
TTTAAACAAGGATATATTTTTATTGATTAATTTTCAAGTTATTACAAGTGATTAGATGACAGAGAAAAAAGAAGAATGGAAGATTAAATATTCATATCCCAAATCTGCTCTTGTAACGTTGCACGTAAATGATATGGACAGAGCTATTCAATTCTATCAAGATGTGTTTGATTACAAAGTAAGTTGGAATGAAGCTCGTCAATTAGGTTGGGTAGAGATAACCACCCATCTAGATGGATTGTTCATAGGTTTAATTGAAAGTGTTCATGGGCTAGCAGAAAACCAAATAGCTTTCACAATTAATGTTTCTAACATAGAAGAAACCAGGGATTATCTAATTAGTAAAGGAGTAGACACAACAAAAATAGAAGAATTTGCAGGAATGATCTCTATGTTTTTCTTTGTCGACTCGGAAGGAAACAGAATAGCAATAGCAAGTTCTTCACGTAAATGAAAACAAAAGAATAGTCTTAGTTGAAATATTCTAATGTCTTCTTCCGTGCATCATTTATTACCTCTTCTGGGAATTCCTCGAATACGAAATCAAGTACTTTGATGGCTTTAGAATCCAATTCAATAGCTTGATCTTTTTCTTCTTTCGTTCTGAATTGAGCCCTTGTAGTCATTTTGATAAGAGCTAAGAACATATTCTCCAAAAAACCAAAAAAGGTTGTATTCCCTTCTACAAAAGGTCTGGAAAATTCTAGATAGAATCCTAAAACATGAGGATTAAGATCCAAAGTGTCAGGTTTATCAAAAACATGAAATGGAAAGGCATTCCCTAGCCCCCCATCAACGATATAATTCAATGGGATTTTTTTATTGAAGGCTGACTTAAACCCTCCATCAACTATACACATGCTAACTGGCTTGAAGATTATAGGAATACTAATGGACATTCGAATAGCATCTGCAACACACAAATCTTGCCAACGTTCGTTATTTCTGAAGTAATAGGTTTCATTTGTTGCAACATCGAATCCTGTGACTACTAAATCAATCTGGAACTCTTCTTGAAACTGTTTGAAGGTACAATTCTTAATACCGGATTTAACCTCAATGTAGTTATCAATTAAGTTCCTGAATTTTTCAGCCAAAAAGAAACCATATTCATACTTCAAACTATTAAAACTCTCTGAAGGACTGCCCAGAATCATGTCTATTGCTGTTTTGGTTGTTTTATTGTGTACGAGTTCAGGAACAGATGGAATAAATTCATGTGTGCGACCATCTTCAACATCAGTTTTTCTAGATTCATAGTAAACAAACCCTTTCATGAGAGTAGCTAAGAACTTGAAGTTAAGTTGAGTAAAATATTTTCCTGGTATTTTTATTAAATCACCAAAAGACTTTTTCTCAGATTCAACAAAAGCTTTCATGTATTTATCAACTAGAAGCTGATCTTTTTCTATAGCTGGATCGTCAATAACAACTGTAGGATTGTCTTTTGTATAAATTGTGGGAATTCTATCAAATTCTACGGTATCTAATAGATGCTCACTATAATCACTTTTTACGATTTCCTCTACCTCTTTTGGTGTATAGCCACATGAAATTAGTAGTGCAGTAACTGAGCCTACTGAGGTACCTGAAACTCCATGTATTTTCTTAGGATCAAGACGAAAAACTTGTACTCCATTAATTTCTTTTTTCAGATAAGAAACAATTTCTAGCTCCTCCAAAGCTTGAAGAGCTCCAACGTAGGTAACACCTTTGCCGCCACCTCCTTCGAAAACTAAGTAGCGAACATTTTCCTTTGATAATTTCATACAACAATATCTATCCAAATTTGCATTTATAATAGTATTTGAAGGAAGATGATTAATATCTTAGTTGAAAGGAAACCATCCTCTTCTATACCCAATTTGCTACATGAACAGCACTTTATGACACTATTTGAAGTTTAATGGATGTTAATTATTTTCTACTCTCCTTTTTCGAATTCTTCTCTCATTTTTGAAACCAATTCAGGATTAGTAAAAACATCAATAGCAGTCATAGCTAAAGCTTTAGCTGCAAAAATCATTTGATTTTGACCATAATCTGAGATCGCTGCTTTAGCAAAATCTCTTGAATGTCCATTAATTTCTTTCTCACTTATACCAATATACGGATGAATTGTTGGTACTTGACGACTGACGTTACCTATATCACTTGAACCTAGTCCAGCTCTAGGATTTGGTTCATGAGTTGGTAGACCTAGTAACTCCAAATTTTCTGCCCAAGCTCCTCCAAGAATGAAGTTTAAATTGCGCGATTGATATGGATTTCCTACTATCTGAAAGGTCATTTCAGCTCCTGTAATTAACGCTGCACCTTTAGCTATATCTTCAACTTTCTTAACGAGTTCATTGCAATAAGCATCCTTCAGAGCTCTAATGTAAAAAGAAGCAGATGCGTAATCTGGAACAATATTCGGTTTTACTCCCCCATGTGTTATAACACCATGGATACGAGCATCACTTGAAATATGTTGTCTCAAAGCACTAATGCCGTTGTACGTTTGAATCACTCCATCTAGAGCGTTAATTCCTTTTTCTGGCTCTGCAGATGCATGAGCTGTTTTACCTTTAAATTCTATCTTAACCTCAGTGATAGCCAATCCCCCACGATGAACAATATTTTTTGTTGCGGAAGGATGAAACATCATTACCGCATCAACATCCTCAAACAAACCATGCCTGATCATATAGATTTTACCTCCTCCACCCTCTTCTGCGGGTGTCCCCATGAAAATGAGCTTACCTGGTAAATCCTTTTTAAACTGGCTTAATGCCAGACTTGCCCCTAAAGCAGCTGTTGCGATTAAATTGTGACCACATCCATGTCCCATTTCAGGAAGAGCATCATATTCAGCTAGAATAGCAACTGTTGGACCATCGTTAACTTCAGGATGTACAGCTCTAATCGCTGTTTCAAGAGACGCGATACCGTATTCTACATCAAATCCTGCTTCAATTAATAGATCAGAAAGTAGTTTAGAAGCTTTAAATTCCTTAAAATTGAGTTCTGGATTCTCCCAAATTTCTTTGCTTACACTAAATAGCTTTTCTTTCATTTCATCGATTGCAGAACAAACTTCATCCTTATTCATTGTTTTCGATAATTTCGTTAATCTATGTCTATAAAAAAGTGTCCTAAATGAGAATTATATTTACTTTAGTCTTTTTCTAACTATTCACTAATTGTTCTTCAAAAACTAAAATCATACTTATTTTTTATTTCATCAAACATTTCAATAATTTCTTCTCTTGTGAAACTGTGCTCATGGTGAGTATTCATCTGTGAAAGCTCAAGTAACATCTTTCTCATCACCCATCTTGCTTCTTCTTGATTTCCAGTAACTAAATATCTCTGTTTTGGCTTTTTTGAATAAAGAGCATTGTATATCGCTTCAGCAACCTTATCTGGTTCAGGATCATCATCTTTTGCTACGAAGCTATCTTCAACTTCTT
>JAGLOH010000275.1 GCA_023139025.1 Candidatus Heimdallarchaeota archaeon
TTTCTCCGATAAAATAGGTTAAACTTCCAGAATATCCATGTATTACACATGTTATAAGAAGACCCACCTTTTTAGAAACTATGCATGTTAATGTAGTTACTTATGTTAGAGTTAGTACTTCAGATCAAGAATCTGGTAGAGACACACAGTACGATGTAATTGATAAGAAAATCAACACTGTTGGATATAGACATGTTCTTGAAACTTTTATCGATGAAGATGTTTCTGGGGACAGTCATGTTCAAGAAAGACCTGGTTTTAAGAAGATGTTGGAATTTATCCAAATGCATAATTCGCAGAGACCTGAAGATCCCGTCAAAGAAGTTTGGGTACAAACACGTGACAGGATCTCTAGAGAAGTAGATATGTTAGGATATGCTTCTGTACTCTTACGAAGCAAAGGAGTAGAAATTCGAGCAACTGAAGAATCTGATGAAATGCTTGTAACAAGAATTTACGATCTTCTAGGAGAAGAAGAGCTTAAGAAATATAGACAGAAAAGAATGTACGGTATCAAAAGAAGGATTCAAGATGAAAAAATTATGTCTCGTCCTCCTATAGGTTACAAGATAGAAAATGGTAAGCTGTTAATTGACGAAGAAATGCGACCTAAATTGGTTCAGATTTTCCAGATGTTTGAAGACAATGTCACAATGTCTACTATTAGCAACAAATATGACATTCCACGGAGTACTTTGGCTTATTTAAGGAAAAATCCTATTTATCGAACTGGTGAATACTTCTGGAAGGGGAGAGTTGTTTATCAAGTTGAGCCAATAATAAAAGAAGGAGATGTAGAAGTCAGAGATGAAGACGACTTCTATAGCTAACCTACTTTTTCTTTTCTTTGAATTTTGTTCTTCTATTTTCTCAAAAACCTTATAAGTCCTCAAGGATTGTTGTCTAGTTGAAAGAGCATGATGGGGAGTTTGAAGAAATTTACAGTAATTAGCTTTTCTTCTATGTTGCTCTTTTCATTCATTTTTACTGTTGAATCAGCAAATTCTAATTTTCTTTATGGTGATATGGAAATTTCTGAATCAGGAGTGTTTATTAATATTGCAAGTGATCAAGATTTCATTAACTATAGTTTTTCAGGTTCAGGAACAGCTTTAGATCCATATTTAATTGAAAACTATGTGATTGACTCATTTGATTATGGTGTAGGAATACATGTTGAGGATACTACAAAACACTTTGTTATTAGAAACTGTTCAATTAAAGCCTTATGGACATGTATCTTTGTTCGTGATGTGGCAGATTATACTGTAACTATAACCAATAATAGTTTCAATACAATATATGGACACGAGACAACTAGTAGAGGTTTAGATTTAAGAAGAACTAATGGTGCTACGATAACAAATAATATTTGTATATATGAGTCTTTTAGCTATTTTGATGAATTTGGATGGCTAGAATTTGGTATTTATATGGAATATACCAATAATACGTTAGTTGAGAATAATATCTGTTTGAATCAAAGTCATAGTGGAATTTTTGGAGGAGGTGAAAATAACACTTTTATTAACAATTTATGTTCTTTCAATTTCTGGGGTTTAATGGTTGGAGGAAGAAATATTATCATAAAAAATAATATCATTACTAACAATATCGAAGGATTGGATACAAGCGGTGCTGAAGTAGTGATAGATAACAATACAATTGGATTCAATGAAAGAGATGGAATAATGACATATGGTTTAGTAGATTCAGAAATTACAAACAATGTGATTGAATTCAATGGGTGGTATGGAATCAGATCTTGGGATACGCACAGAAGTAAATTTACCTACAATCTAATCAGAAACAATACAGGATATGGGGTTGCATTAGATGTTGACTCGAGATTCAATACTGTTCATCACAACTACTTCATTCATAATCATATAGAAGGAACATCGCAAGCTTACGATTCAGGAAGAGATAACTCCTGGCATGATACTGAAACAAAAGAAGGCAATTACTGGTCTAGTTTGGATCAAAATAGTACATATCATATCAATGGAAAAGCTGAAAACAATGATCTTTATCCTCTAAATGAGAATCTAGAAAGAATTACAAAAACAAATCTTCATATTCCAAGTTTATTTTTATTTATTTTTGTAATTAGTCTGAATAAATTAAGAAGAAAATCAAAGAAAAAATGAGTTGAAAGCTATTTCACATAATTAGTTCAAGGAAATATCTCCTAGTAAATTGTACATGAATTCCTGGTAATTTACCTATTTTTGCAAGTCAAACGGCTTATAAGTGTGTATAAGTAGCATATTTATTTATTATCCTTAACAAAATAAGAATATCTGGATGTTTGAAAATGAAAGAGCAAGAAAAAGTAGATCAGCCTATAAAAACCCATTCAGTATTAATTTTTTCAGGATGCATTTTATTTATCATTGTCAGTTTTCTAAATATAGCGCATAATTTATATCTCAATAATTCGGAATATTATCAACTGATTGAATACATCCTTTTTGCATTTACCGCGATTAGTTTATTACCAATTGCATTTGGAATATATTCCATTACTGATATCTATTTTGTTGATCATATCACAAAGATTGGGAAACAAACTGCTTTGTGGATGATGGCTTTTTCAGTAGCAGTACTCTCGGACATAGTATTTCTTGGATGGCCATTCTTAGCAGGATTAACTGGATATACAGTCATTCTAGGTAGGATTTTTGGTTTTTATATGTTAAATAAGCTATTAAGGAAAATCGATAGAATTTTTTCTCTAAAAATAGGAAGTGCTTTTTATTCAATTTATGCGTTTTTTTCAATTATTATAGCAGTTTTTAGTGCTATAGCAAGTTCTGTTGCTGATGAAGCATTATATGCTTTCCTGATTACATTCAATGGATTCGTTGAATCAGGATTGATGATTGTTGTAGGAATAAAACTAATAGTTGATGTCTCAAGAATTCGAAAGTTTGTTCTAACTAAACCTCTCTTACCTTATGAAGCTAAAGTGGCATTCCTAGTTAAAGATAGAAGATTAAGAACCGAAATTCCCACTACTAAGGAACATATCCAATCTAGAACTTATATTTCTATTCTTCAACAAAAAACCAAACCTGTGGAAAAAGTAGGGATTCCAAGAGCCCAGCAAGAACTAGAAGAGACTTTTAATTTGATTAACTGTCCTGAATGTGGTGAAAGAACTGATATGTTCTTAGAACATTGCATCCACTGTCAAGTCAACTTATTCAAACGAAAAAGAACCACAACAAGCGAATATTCCGAGATTATTAGCTTAGAAGAGGAACCTAGAGGTTCAGTAAGAAGAATTCTGTCAATTAGGAGAGAAAGAATTTTACAGGATTTTGTGGTAACAATTTTTCTTGTTAATTTTGTTCTTTATTCCTTTGTTTCTAATAATAACACACTCATTATCGTTTCGTGGCTCATAATTGCAATAATTGCAACCTATCTAATAATCAAATATA
>JAGLOH010000276.1 GCA_023139025.1 Candidatus Heimdallarchaeota archaeon
AATGAGTTTGAAAAAGAAAAGAATGATTATGAATTAAACATGTCTCATCAAGTTAATAGCTTTATTACTAATTCAGATTCAAATTCATCTGCCTTGGTAACTAATATTCAAGGAACAAAAGATGCTCTTATAGAGGCTATAACTTCAGGAAATGATGCAGTCAATGCAGACCTTAGTAATCTAGAAAAAACTTTAACTGATCTATTTGATTCCAATTTGACCTCTCTAACAGAAAAATTGATTGCAGCTCAAGAGGATTCAAAGATTGTAGATGCTGAGAAAGAGGATTACAGCTCTAAACTTATGAGTTTTAAAGAGAATATAATCAAAGGAACTCAACAAGAAGTTGAAAATGTAGACACTAGTATTTCAGGTACACTAAGCTCAATTCCAGATAAGATTGGTGGCGCTTTAGATGCAACTGGGGAATCAATGAAATTAATTAAGAGTGTTTTATCGCTGGGGTCAGGGATTGAACCAAATCCAATTGAAGATATATGGATAGTAACAGGTAACGAACAAGTTAATGGAACTATGATGTCTCTCTTGAGAAATACAAAGTCTTCTGCTACAATAATTTGCCCAAGATTAAATTGGATAGATTCTGAATTCCTTGAAACTTTTGCTAGAAAACTAGAAATTGTAACAAATACAACAGCTCATACAGACGAAGATAAAGCTATCTTAAGTAAAATGCTTGGGATGGGGAATGTAGTTGTAAAGGATGATCCAAACCTAACAGTAATGATGGCAACCAGAGATGGTATAGAAGAAGGTTTCTTAGGGCACAAAGCTCCAAGTGGAGATCCACTTTTAATTGTAACCTTTAATGAAGAAATTGTTGGGGAGATAACCAAAATTTACTACGATTTCAGAAGTAGGGCCCCTATAAGACAATAATTTCCCTTTTTCTTCCTTTTTATTTCACTTGATTCATATCGCGTAGGTATTATGTAAGACTTTTATTTATCATTGGCAGATGTCTATATCAAGGCGTAGATTCTGATGTGGATAATGCAACCCTGTCCAATGCACAGAGAGATTGAATATACTACTTATTGTATTCTTGAAGATGAGCTTGAAATGATTTTATTAGTCTCTTTTTATGATCCAGATGAGCTTTTTATAGCAGATTTGGAAGAGTTTGCTAACCCTACATTTTGTTTAAACGCTGTGGTTTTGGATGATGAAGGTTTAATTTATTGTCCAACTAAAAAGAAAAGAATAGAGCTCAGAGGTAGACCAATACCTCAAAAAGTCTATGAAAACACAAGAGAAACTCTACTATTTATGGATCCTGAAGCTAAAGAATGCTCAGATTGTTTATACAAGGCCTTAGTTGCTTTGATAAAAAGTCTAGAAGAGATGTAGCATTATAGTCCCTTACTTGCTATATATTTTGCTAGATCTACCATTCTTGTTGAGTATCCAGTTTCATTATCATACCAAGCAACAACTTTTATTTGATTCTTAATTGCTTTTGTTAAAGATAAATCAACAGTTGCAGAGAAAGGATTTCCATTGTAATCTATAGAAACTAATGGTTCATTAGAAACAGCTAAAATATCCTTTAGTTTGCTTTTTGATGCTTCAATGAATTTTTTGTTAACCTCTTCTGCAGTTACTTCTTTTCCAAGAGTATAAACCGCATCTATTAGAGAAACATTTGGAGTTGGAACTCTAACTGACATGGCATCAAGTTTTCCTTGAAGATGTGGTAGTACTTTTCCTACTGCAGTTGCGGCACCTGTAGATGTTGGAATCATAGATAGAGCTGCTGATCTTGATCTACGCAAATCACTATGAGGTAAGTCTAATAATCTTTGATCTGTTGTATAGGAATGAATGGTAGTCATAAATCCTGATTCAATACCAAATGCGTCATCTAAAACCTTGGTTACAGGCGCATAACAGTTAGTTGTACAACTAGCGTTAGAGATAACAACATCCTCTGTGGGATTGAATTTGTCTTCATTAACCCCTAACACAATAGCAGGAATAGGTTTTACTTTACCTTTATCAGGTGCAGAAAGAATTACTCTTTTCGCTCCAGCTTCAATGTGCATAGACGCAAGCTCAAATGTTCTAAAAAATCCTACACATTCGAAAACTATCTCAACTCCCCAATCCTTCCAAGGAATGTTTACTGGGTCCCTTTCTTTTGAAATAGGTATTTTTACATCATCAACAATTAGATGTGAGTCAGTTGCTTCAATTTTGTGATTAAAAATACCATGAACACTATCATACTTCAGTAAATGAGCCATAGTTTTTGAATCACCAATATCATTAATTCCAACAAATTCAATATCTGGATTGTTAAATCCTGCACGAAAAATTGCTCTTCCTATTCTTCCAAAGCCATTTATACCAATTTGAATTGCCAAATAATCACCAACAATGTTCAAACTTGAAAAAACTAGGTTTTAAAGTTTCTGTCAACAGTTTTGAAAGTATAATTTAAATTAAGTAAAAAGAAGAAAAGAAGGGTAAATCCTTCAGATTTTAATCTTTACTTTGCTCTACAGAGGGTGAAGATGAAACTCCATTCACAAATGTAAAGAACCATGTTGAGAAAATTCCAATTCCAGCAAAGACGATTACACCCAAAATAGCTGCAAATCTGAGTATAGCATTTTCATCCCAACTTTCTAGTACAATACTTTGTTGGATAACCATGTATACTGAAAAAATTGCAAGTGCGATTGTCACTACTATTTGGAATAGAAAATTAATCCAGAAGAAGTTTTTAGATCTAGTTTCAACGTATTTTTCTCCATAGTTATACTTCAGTACAAACGATTTTATAGTCTGACTGGTTTTTCTTATTCCATTCTTTATTTTTGCGATGAAATTCTTAATAATAATGACGAATTTGCCTTTCTTTATCAAATTATAAGTCAATATGATTAGGCCTCCACCTATGATGATTACTGCTACAAGAACTACTGTCGATACCCATTGGTGAGGACTGAGTAAATTTGCAAAAGGAACTATAATCATATTCCATAAGAAGACGACGAATATTTGCTCTAGTACCCAAAATATACCAAGTCCAAAGTCAACAAACATATTTCCAACGGCTTGCCAAAATCCTGGGTCAGTTAGATCTTTTGCTCGTTCGAATACATCAAAGTAAAATAGTAAGTAGAAAAGGAAAATGCTTAATCCTAGCATTAGGAAAAGTGCGGGGATTTGAGAAAGAAAATCCTTATCTTCGTCAGTGAGGGAATCTGAGCTTCTATGTCTAAGGAATTTATACCCTTTAACGAAAAGAACTCCTGTATACCAGAATGGGAATAATATATACTTCAATATGAATTTAATAATTTTCCAAATTACTTTCAGAAAAACTAGAAATCCTGCTCTGACAGCGTTCCAAACTTTTGACCAGTCAAATTTAGTTTCTCTATCTTTTTTCTGTTTTCTTATTCT
>JAGLOH010000277.1 GCA_023139025.1 Candidatus Heimdallarchaeota archaeon
CAGCACCCGAAGCTGCACCAAAAGAAAAACCCCCTGTTAAGAAACCTGCAGAAAAAAAACCTATTGCACCAAAAGATGATATTTCATCGATTAAGGGTATTGGTGCTAAAACAGCAATGCTTCTCAAAGAAAATGGTTTCAACACAGTCGATAAAATTGCTAAAGCTACAGTTGAAGATCTTTCCAAGGTTCCAGGTATTGGTCCTGCTACTGCTGAAGCTATGAACAAAGAGGCTAAGAATTTGTTAGCCAAAAGTAAGGAGGAAGCTAAGTAGGTGATTTTATGAGTGAAGATAAAAAAGAAAAGAAAGAATCGGCTAAGAAAACTAAGGAAGACGTTGAAACTCCCAAAGTAGAAGAGAAAGTTGAAGCTCCTAAGAAAGAGAAGAAAACCTCCACTACTAAGAAGCAAGAAAAAACCGAACCTCCTAAAGAAGAAAAGAAAGCCGAACCAAAGAAACCTAAAGAGACCAAAGATAAAGAAGCCAAGGATGAAGCTAAACCCAAGAAAGAAAAAACTGAAGATCCTAAAAAGGAAAAATCTAAAACCAAAGAAGAAGCTAAACCCGAGGAAAAGGCTAAATCTGAGGCTAAACCTGAAGAGAAATCTGAAGCTAAACCTGAATCTGAAGCTAGATCTAGACCAAGAAGAAGAGATTCTAAATACGGTGTCGCTCATATCTTTTCCAGTTACAATGATACTATCGTTCATATCACTGACATTTCAGGTGCTGAAACATTCAGCCGTAAAAGTGGAGGAATGTTTGTTAAAGCAGACAGAAATGAATCAAGTCCATATGCAGCGATGAAAGCAGCAAACTCAGCAGCGCAAGAAGCGCAAAGTAAAGGAATATACCAGCTGTATGTACGTTATAGGGCACCAGGAGGACATAAGAATCGTACTCCAGGACCAGGAACACAAGCAGCATTAAGAGCATTGAAAAGGTCAGGGATGAGAATACTAAGACTAGAAGATGTGACCCCCCTTCCACATGACGGATGTCGCAGAAAAGGCGGTCGTAGAGGCCGTAGGATGTAATTTTTAAAATTCTTCCTCTTTTTATTTTACTTTTCTTTTTGAATAACTTTTAAATAAATCTAAACTAGGACAGATTTGTTTGTGATAGTTTATGTATGAAATGACTTTTGTTCCTAGAATAAGCGAAATTGATACTAATGGGAAGGTAAAGATTACTGCTTTGATGGATTATCTACAACACGTAGCTTACAAGCATGCTGATCAATTAGGCATTGGTCATCAACAAGTTTTCCACAAAGGTTTAACATGGTTGCTTTTGAGATACACCGTTGAAATTGCCCGTTATCCTGAATTAGATGAAGTACTTAAAGCATCAAGTTGGGTTGCTGAATCAGGTAGTCCAAAATATACAGTTAGAGATTTCGAAATTGTTGATGAAAACAATAATATTGTCTGCAAAGCTACAACAAGTTGGTTACTATTCAATTATCGAAAAAGACAACCAGTAGATTACATAGATTATTGGTCAAATTATTCTGTAGAAGAAAGAAGAGCTCTAAACTATGGTTTTCCTGGTTTACAATTGCCTAAGAAAATAGATACAAGACAATCACTTAGAGTAAGAAAGCAAGACCTAGATATTAATCAACATGTAAATCACATAGCACATATTCACTGGATAATTGAAGGAATGCCAGAAAAAACAGTTAAGAGATATGAACTGGAAAAGCTGGAGATTAGCTATAAAGAACAAGTATTTCATGAAGACAACATTACTGTAGAATCAGAAATTCAGAAAGAAAAGGATAATGAAACTATCACGGCATTTCATCAGTTAATTAAAGGTAAGAAGGAAAAACTTGTTTCCAAAGCAATAACACACTGGAAATTACAAGAGTAAATGATATTCATTCTATGCCCAAAGTTTTTTCTACAGCTAACATTTCTTGTTTTTAGGTACTTTCAATGTCCATAAAAAAAATAAAAGATAATGTTTATGCTATAACTGATGGTAGCACTCGCGGGAATGTTGCTGCATATGTTCTACCTAGTCAGATAGTTTTTGTTGATTCTGGTATGCATATCCCCCTAATAAAGAAATTTAGAGAGCATATTGAACGAGAAACGGGAAAGAAAGCTTCTGTTCTCTTTATAACTCACGCTCACGGAGACCATGTTTTTGGTAATCAGATTTTTGAAGATTGTGAAATCATCACTTCGGAGTTAACCCATAAAGCAATGGTTGACTCACAGAAGAATAATTGGACTCCAGAAGCCTTAGAAGAATGGAAAAAGAATTCAGAAGACCCTTTAGCTTTGGATGGATTAAAGATAGTTCTTGCTAACAAAACATTTGCAGATGAGTATGAATTAGTAGATCGTGATGTAAAGGTTATTGTAAAGAGAACAGGTGGACATACAGCGGGATCCAGTTATGTTTATTGCCCCAATTACAAAGTAATGTTTGCGGGAGATAACCTCTTTAATCATAGCTTTCCATGGGGAGGAACTCCTACTTCAGATCCTTTGAAATGGGTAGAATCTATACAAGAATATCTATCACTAGATGTAGAGAACTATATCCCAGGTCATGGTTCAATATCTGGAAAGGAAACTTTAGAAGAGTTTTTAGCTTATCTTAACAAAGTTATTTCGCTTATGAAGGAAATGATTGCCGAAGGAAAAACCGAAGAAGAAATTCTTGAACAAGCTGATAAAATTGATTATTATCCCTCAAAAAGAGAACAATGGAAGGCATTATCACTAAAAAAATGGTATGAAGTTATAACAAGTTAGATCTTTTTTGTGTCTTCCTACAATTATTCACTTCAATGTTCAAAGTCTTTAAACATGACAACAATCACGGAACCAGGACCCGTAAAACTATATGTTATGCCACTCATTGGAATGATTCCATAGAAATTTACTTCAGGAAATTGTTTAGTTAGAATCTGTTTTGCAAGCGTTGATCCTTTTTCTGCATTCCCCGAAATGATATAACATCCCAAATTCTTGAAGTGTTTTATCGAGCTATATGATTGAGTTACAATAGCTTCTACTGCTTCTTCATATGACTTTGCTTGATTAAAAGAGTTAATCCCACCATCTTGTGTTCCTTCCAAACAAGGATAAATATTCAGAAGAGACCCCATGACGAATTTGATAAGCCCTATTCTACCGCTTCTTTGTAAGTATTTTAAGCTTTCAAAAGTAAAAGTAGTTTTTAGTTCAGTACTCTTAAACTCATTTAAGTAAGAAGTTATTTCAGTGAAATCCTTTCCTTCGCTAAGAAGCTTAGCTGCTTTTATAACTGAAATACCCACTCCAAAGGATCCCTCTTTAGAGTCATATTGATGAAATTTGCTCTTTCCTCCTTGTTTTTGATATTGGCGGATACTCGCTTTGACAGTGTTAACTATTCCAGTACCCCTTGATGTCATATTA
>JAGLOH010000278.1 GCA_023139025.1 Candidatus Heimdallarchaeota archaeon
AGACCATGTATTGAATAGTCTAGATAAAATCAGAAATGATTTTGAAGAATACATCACTTTCCTCCCTGGGGTAGAAATTACTCATGTTCTCCCTTCTCAAATATCAGAATTAGCCAGAAAAGCAAAACAGAGAAATTTCTTGGTAGTAGTCCATGGTGAAACTATTGTAGAACCAGTTATTGAGGGAACTAACAAAGCAACGTTAAAATGCCCTGATGTTGATATTTTAGCTCATCCTGGAATATTGACATTTAAAGATGCTCAGCTAGCAAAAGATAACGAAGTATTTTTGGAGATAACTACAAGAGGAGGACACTCCCTTGTAAATGGATTAGTTTCTGATTTACCCATGAAAGCTGGAGCAAAACTCATTTTGAACACAGACGCTCATCAACCTAGAGATTTCATAAGTGAAAGTTTGCGGGAAAAAACAGCTTTAGGAGCAGGGATTCCCAGAAGCATGTTTGAGGAAGTATTTGTAAAAAATCCAGAAGAAATAATTAAAAGAATAATAAAATGAGGGGAAGTAGTTGTCAGAGAAATTTAGACTTGGGGAAAAATCCATTGTTGCTAGACATAAAGAGAGAACTAAGAGTTTTCATAGATTCAATAAAATAATGAATGGAGTTGTTATTTTCCTATATCGAATTTACCTTCTTCCTCTTTTTGGAATGGGTAAAACAATAGTTCTAGTTCATACAAGAGGAAGGATAACAGGAAAAAGAAGAACTACACCAGTTCTAGCTCTAAGGTTCTATACAGAAAAATTGACTTTCTATATCGCAAGAGGTAAGAAAGCTCATTGGTTAAGAAACATTTTAGCAGCTGAAGATCAAGCATTTGAGATACAAAAAGGTTTCAGAAGAATGAGAGTTAAAGGAATTCTAGTTTCTGACAGTGATGAAAAATTCAGACATCTGAAATTTTACTTTGAAGAACTTGATGAAGCTAGATTCATTTTTGGATATGAAAAGGAGAAACACGGAGATGTTTTCGAAACCGAAGAATTTAGAGCAATCTTAGATATAATTGAATTCTTGCAAATAGAATCATTGGAGAAAGGAAAGCAGCTTATCTAAACCAATTTTCTTGCTTCTTCTAAACACAATTTCATCACTTCGAATCCTGAAGAAATGAGTCTTCTAAGTGATTGAGAGTTAGTAAAATCTTCCATAAAAGTTATCCAGCCTTCATAATAATAGTCTTTATAGCTTTCAGCAATCAGATAAAATTCTTGTTTCTCTAACTCTTTAACCATCTTTGTTCGATTTAGCTCCCAAAGATCAAGAGGTTTATCATGATATTGACTTAGTAATCTTATAGGGGCTGGAGAGATTCGCCAATTCATTCTTCTTACCATTGTCCAAAGATCTAATCCGGTTCTGTCAATCATTGACATAGATAGTGTAGGTAAAAATTCTTCTAAATCTAGTAGGCTTTGTAAGTCACCTTTCTTGATTATTTCATCAGAAGGATTTTCTATTAAAACAGGTTTTCCAATGAGTGTAATTATTTCATCCTCTCTTGGATGAATAAAATTAGGTTCATCTATCATTTTATTCAGTTTAACAATCTGAGTTCTTGGTATATGGAAGAACTTCGGATTCTTCTCAAGATATCTTGTTTCGTACATTTCTGAAAGATTTATTGATTCATAAAATGAAGATTCATCTACAAAGAAATTAGAATAATCTTTAGCTTTGATGTGAATATCTACGTCACTTAATATTGGTACATAATCAATAAAACTCTCCCATTTTTTTGTAGCAGAACCCTTACTGTATGCATATTCTATCGTTTCTGAATAATTTTCAGCAAAAAGATTCTTCCAAATATCCAAACAAAGCTCTACTTCTTTTCTAGCTTGTTTCATGTATTCAGAATACTCACTCATCAGTTTCTGTTTACTTATCCACTCTTATATCTTATTAGGAAGCTAACCTTTTTAGAGATAAAAACATCTTTTTAAATGTTTAAATATTATTTTCCCTAATAATAAATAAGGTAAATTCTTATGAGCTCTGAAAAAGATAAAGGCGATGAGTCGTTTTCACAATTTAAATTTCTAGATGCTTATCGTTGGTATCTTAAAGCTCGAGATGTACTTTATTTGTCAGGTAAGGAAGATCAACTTAGAGATGTTGAAATAAAGATTGCTAGATGTTGTGCTCTTCTAGGATCTAAAGCTGAAGCTATTGATATTTTGGAAGAGTTAGCTGAACAAACTAAAGAGAGAATCTTAATTGAAGAGTATTACTTGGTGATATTAGAACTAGCAGCTACTCTTTTTGCTTATGGAGATTATGAAAGAGGAAAAATATGGTTGGAAGAATTAGAAGAAGAACAAATTTCTGAAGAAAATCCGCAAATATTCTTTAGATTCTGGCAAACGAAAGCCCAGCTTAAGATCGTTTATCATCAGTTAGAAGATGCAAGAGAAATTGTGCACTTTTTAAAGAAAAAAGCAAAAACCATGGGGAATGAACCTTATTTCTATGAACTTCAAGTTTTGGAAGCTCAAATCGATGCTGAAGAAGGTGATGTTCTCAAAGCATACACCAGTGTAGATGAAGCATTCAAATATTTCCAAGATTCTCCTTTTGAGAGATCAGCATTTGAAAAGAAGATAATATTATCTCAATTTGTTTCAGAACCAGAAGAAACGATTGATTTGATGGATGAATATTTGGAGCGTTATCAACCTGATGACTTTCATCCATTAATCTTTAATACTCAAAGAGTTGAACTGGAGCTTCGTTCAGAGAGAATTACTGCAGAAGAAGCAGTTGAAAAAGGTGAAAGGCTAATACTGACTGCAGAGAGTATTGATCATTTGGAATTAACAGCAAAAATCAAAAGACTAATGGCAGGATTGTATCAATCTACAGGAAATCCATCAGATTCCTACAAATCCTTTGAAAAAGCAAAACAGTATTTCTTAGACCAGAATTTAGAATATGAAGAAGCTGTAACTATTTTCATATATTTGCCTGCATTACTACAGTTTCATTCTGCAAGATTACTTGGGTTAACTGGGTATTTAGGTGGTCCAAAAGGAAAAGGTTCTTCTCAGCTTGAAAAGATAGATATACCTACTGAAATTGATAGAATTATAGAAATTTTCGAGAGATATGATGATAAAATAAGAGCTAAAATGGCTCAATTTTTCCAATTATCTTATAAGATTTCATCAATAGGTATAGGTTCTGATCTGAAAGGCTCACTAAATGAAATAAGCGATATCTATCAATGGATGTTGGACAAAGGAGAACTTCATTATTCTGAAATGATTGGTCAATTCCTTGAACTTGTAAAACAATTTCGATAAGTGTTGAAAAATGAAAAGATATAATCCAGATGATCGA
>JAGLOH010000279.1 GCA_023139025.1 Candidatus Heimdallarchaeota archaeon
CCTAATTGCTCGTCGATTTGTAGTGACACTTCATACCACTTCAATGCCTTGCTATAGTTCCCTTGTGCATCATAAATCGAACCGATGTTGTAAAGAATTGTTGCTTTACCTGCTATATTCTTTAATTGATCAAAAATTTGTAGCGCCTTTTCATATAGTTTCATCGCCTCTGGATAGTTCCCTTGTAATTTATAAATCGTCCCAATGTTGTTAAAACGAGTAGCCTCCCCGCTTAAATCACCTAAATGTTTATCGATCTGGAGTGCCTCTTCATAACATTTCAATGCCTTTGAATAGTTCCCTTGTGCTTTATAAATTGCTCCGATATTGTTGAAACGAATTGCTTTCCCTCTCAGATCACCTATTTGCTTGTCGATTTGGAGTGCCTTTTTATAGTGTTTCAATGCCTCGTTATAGTTCCCTTGTGCATCATAAATTGCTCCAATGTTGTTATGATTTGTGGCTTTTTCTCTCAAGTCTCCTAACTGCTCATTTATTTGGAGTGCATGTTTGTATAGCTTCAATGCTTCTGGATAATTGCCTTGTGCATAATGAATCACCCCGATATTGGTAAGATCTGTAGCCTTCCCGCTCAAATTTCCCAATTGTTCATCTATTTGGAGTGCTTTTTCGTATCGTTTCAATGCCTCTGGATAGTCACCTTGTACATGATGAATCCCCCCAATGTTTGTAAGATAAGTAGCTTTTTTGTTCAAATCTCCTATTTGTTCGGCTATTTGGAGTGCCTCTTCATACCTTTTTAATGCTTTTGGATAGTTTCCTTGTGCATCATAGATCAAACCGATGTTATTAAGTCGAGTACCTTTCCCTTTCAAATCTCCTAATTGTTCTGCTATTTGGAGTGCTTCTTCGTATCGTTTCAATGCCTCTGTATAATTACCCTGTGTTTTATAAATCAAACCGATGTTGGTAAGACAAGTAGCTTTTTTGCTTATGTCTCTTAATTTTTCGGCTATTTGGAGCGCTTCTTGGTATAGATTCAATGCCTTTGGATAGTTCCCTTGCGTATAATAAATCTCCCCGATGTTGTTAAGATCTGTAGCTTTTCCACTTAAATCCCCCAATTGTTCATCTATTTGGAGTGCTTTTTTGTATTGATTCAATGCTTCTAAATATTTCCCTTGTGCCTTATGAATTCCTCCGATATTGATAAGATTTATACTTTTCCCTCTCAAATCTCCTAACTGATCGGCTATTTGAAGTGCCTCTTTGTATCGATTCAATGCCTCAGGATAGTCCCCTTGTGCATTACGAATCCCTCCGATGTTGATGAGATCTATAGCTTTTCCGCTCAAATTTCCCCATTGTTCATCTATTTGGAGTGCCTCTTCATACCGTTTCAATGCCTCAGGATAATTCCCTTGTGCATAATAAATCCCCCCGATGTTATTAAGAACAGTACTCTTCCCTTTCAGATCTCCTAATTTTTCAAATATCTGAAGTGCTCCCTTATACAGCTTCAATGCCTCAGGATAGTCCCCTTGGTCATCGTAAATCGACCCGCTATTGTTAAGACCTGTAGCTTTCCCTCTGAAATCCCCTAACTGCTCATTTATCTGAAGTGCTTCTTCATATCGCTTCAAAGCTTCTGTATAATTACCTTGAATATTAAAAATTATACCCATATTATTCAAAGCGATTGATTTCCATTTTAAATCTTTACAATCTTCAGAGATTTTGAGAATTTTTTCCAATATTTCCATTGCATCTCTATATATACCAAAATCAAAATATATTTTATAGGGAATATAAAGCCTATTGAATTCATCTGGAGTTTTAATATTACGGGAAAACCATTCATAAGCATCAATGGAAAACCTATCAGAGCTTGTTTTATCTTTAGTGGGAATTAATTCTCTTACCATCCGAGTAGTATTGACATCCATTCGGAAAATACGAGTTGCATAGCCCATTCGTTTGATATCAACGAGAATTTGATCAACTTTCGCTAATTTCTCATATCTTTCTATATCTTCAGCTTCAATTTCATAAATTATTTCCTTGCTTTCATCATCATGAACATATTCAATCCAAATAATATCCTGAATACCTTTAAGAATCTTCAAAGTAGGAACGATGTCAAAGTCGTCCTTCCCAGAATACCCCATTACCACTAATGAACGATTTTTGGTGATATTCGTGAAGGCAGACTGTTTAAATGATTCAAGTTGGAACACATTCTCCCCTTCCTTATTTGACCCAAATGCTCTAATAGTAGCAATTAGCGAATCTCTTGTAGAGTCGTCAGTAATTATGTTTTTTGTTGACCCATGAACTTTATAAAGAGCTTTTAGTCCATTGATATATAAATCCTCTGGATTGTTAAATTCCTCAAAATCCTCCTTGGTGATTACAATTTTAACTTCTTCGTTAGGCACTCCTGACTGTTGTAAAGCATATTCTATTAAAAAGTCAAAGTTAGTGGTAAGGACAAACTGTCCTTGTTTCATCATTTCTGCCAAAAAAAAATGCTGGAGATTTGGTTTATCACACAAACCATAGAAATCAATGATTTTCAGCTCAAGATCTAAGCGACCTCGAATAATTTCTATTAGTTGCTCAAACCGAAGATCTTCAAGTTCTTTAATTTTTTTGATTTCTGATTCCGCACAGGTATATTCAATTATGGAATCCATCATAGTACGTCCCGCCGGTAAGCACGATGGAGGATCAATGGAACATCCTGCACCAACAAGGAATGTTAACTTCGAATCTGGAGTAATTAAATCTCTATATGTAAGTTTAGTGAGTTTCATTGTTTGAGTTCTTAAAAATTGATAAGTGAATAATATTAAATCTGCTAAATTTGTTTTTAACTTTTATGTCAGAATTAGATTTTAAAAGGAAAAAATAGGTGCAATGAATTAAATTCATTGAAACAAAATTGTTCTGGTTTGATATGGTGGTGTTTTTCACCAATATCATTATTTAAAAAAATCTTGACTATAAGAATTAAATATTCTCTGTATTATTTTTTTAGTGGATCTACTATCGATTTTGTGGAATTTTACTCTTTAGAAGTTTTATGACTTTTTTGGTATTTTTAGCAATCGGAGATTTACTCAATCCTAGTCCTGTGAAAATCTCTAAAGCCTCTTCTATTTTTTTTAACGCTTCTGGATAGTTCCCTTGTGCATAATAAATGGTCCCGATGTTGTTAAGATTAGTAGCTTTTCTCTTCAAGTCTCCCAATTGCTCATTTATTTGGAGTGCCTCTTCATATCGTCTTAATGCCTCTGGATAGTTCCCTTGTGCAGAATGAATGCTCCCGATATTGTAAAGAATTGTTGCTTTCACGCTCAAATCTCCTAATTGCTCCGCTATTTGTAGTGCCTCCTCGTACC